>NZ_JBFRJM010000042.1:0-37261 GCF_041468865.1 Vibrio sp. 10N.286.52.C3
TTAAGGTTCTGTCTATGAATACGTAATAACACGTTAGTACGTATTCAAAATTAGAAAGGCCTCTATCTTAGCAATCAGATAGAGGCCTTTTGTTTTTCCATACCGCATAAATCAACTAGCTTGCGTTAATCACTAATCACTAGTACTTAAATTGCGCCACAATCTTCTCTAGCTTCACACTCACACTCGAGACTTGTTCACTGCAACGCACTGATCCAGAAACCACGGTATAAGTATCACTGGCAAGGTGAGCGATATCTGTAATGTTTCGGTCAATCTCAACGGAAACCATCGATTGCTCTTCGGACGCTGTTGAGATCTGACTGTTTAAGTCGAACATCTCGCCAACTTGGAAGTGTATTCCTTCTATCGCATTCACCACGTCTTTGGTTTGGCTTTTCACCAGCTCAGTTTGTTCTAAGCTCGCTGTCATCTTAGCGACAGTCTTGTCTATCCCAGTGGTTAAACCATGAATCGTTGATTCTATTTGATGGGTTGAATCGTTAGTCATTAACGAAAGCTCTCGCACTTCCGAGGCAACCACAGCGAAACCTCGTCCATGATCGCCAGCACGCGCTGCTTCAATCGCAGCATTAAGCGCCAATAGGTTAGTTTGCTCAGCAATACCTTGAATAGTCGTCACCACCTGATTGATTTCACGACTCTGTTCTTCGAGCTGAACGATGAGATCCTGAGACTCTGCAATGTTTTCTACCAAGACATTAATACTGTCGTTTGTTGATTGTGTCTTTTGCAGCGCTTGATGGGCATTTTCTTTGATCTTCTCGGCATTGGTTGCGGCATTTTCGATGTTCGCCGTCACCTCATTACTCGTCATCACTAACTCGTTAACTGCCGTCGCTACCGATTCAGATTGCTGCTTTTGTTTCTCTGCATTGCTCATGCTTTTGACTGCCGCTTCTTCAGAGCTGCATGAACTGTCTGTCAGCACCGTCATCACGCCGGATAGCTCTTTGATGTTACCGTGCAGTTTATCGATGAAGGTATCGAACGAGTGGGCAAGTTGAGCGAGCTCGTCGTTACCTTTGGCGTTCATTCTGACGGTTAAGTCTCCATCTCCATTTGCAATAGACTCCATCATCACGTTTATCGCTTTGATACGACCCAGGATGTTGCGACCGATGAACACCAATAACAGAGAAAGTAGAGCGACGATAGCGGCACCAAACAGATGTAACATGTTTTGTGTGTTTCTAACTGCCGCTGTAATCGCTTGGCTTATCTCATTCTGCACTTCTTCAATGGCTTGTTCCGTTTTATGGACATTGCTACGTAAGGCGCCTCTAAGCCCCAACTCTGCAGACAAACCTAGATTGCTGTTAGCAACCAACAGAGTTTCAACCGCAGCCTTATATTCGGAATAGGCTTGTTCAGTCGCAATCGAGGTTTGGGAGTAGGGTTCAAACTCAACAAGAGCAGTGGTTAACGCCGCATTCGTTTGGCTATTAATATGTGCGAGGTAATGGAAGTCTTTTTCGATCAGTTCTAACAACGCAAGTTCCAGTGCCAAACTTGATTCTGATTCTGATTCTGATTCGATTGCTGATTTTAGCGCTGTTCTTTTTCCATCAAGAGCTGCTACAAAACCCAAAGGTGGGGTTGTACGTTCAATGTCGTTCACTTGATTGACGATCTGGTGGAACTGTTTCTGGTACTGATGAAGAGTATCGGAGATCTTGGTCATTTGATCGGTCAGGTGAAGTTCGTGCGAGGTTAGGGTTTGGTTCAACGTTACCAATCTTTGATTCAATGTGGCGGCGGTTTTATCGAAACGCTCTGCGTATTTTTGATCGTGGCGAGACAAGAAGTCTTTTTCATGTCGCCTAAGCGTTAATAAATCGACTGAGCTTCTGAGGTTTTCGGTTGCAGCGATCTCCAATGATTCCAATTTGTCTAAGCTGAACTGCTCGTAGATGGCATAGATAAAAACAGAAATAAACAGGGTGAGGTTGATTAAAATAAACTTACTGCGAATAGAAAGAGACAGCGGTCTACGCTGAGGTTCCGATTGATTACTCATGGTTAATTCCCTTTAAGCCGGTGACGTTGATATTCATCTTTAACTTTTATTAATAGATTCATTAAATTGATGAATATGTAACTAATAGCTTATTGGAGTGTTAAATCAAGATTTGCTTTAGGAAAAGCTAATTTAAGACATGATACGTGTAGGTTTAGATGGTCTGAAGCGTGAAACCTGTATCGGGGACGAATTGGAATGGAAACTTAAGGATATAAAAAAGGTGCAGCTGATACTGCACCCAGCACGAGTTAACTTTACGTTTACTGCTCGCCTTTGACGTCAAAATCTATCTTGTCTGCACCTGTAAAGACTTGGAAGCGCAAGCCTTTAGCACGAGCAATCGTTGTTATGCCGAACTTCTGCGCTAAATCTAAGCCCATTTGTGTAACGCCAGAGCGTGACAGTAGAACAGGGATTCCCATCTGCGCAACCTTAATCACCATCTCAGACGTTAAACGGCCTGTGGTGTAGAAGATCTTATCTTCACCTGTCTCTTTGTTAAGCCACATCTCACCAGCCAATGTATCAACGGCATTGTGTCGGCCAACATCTTCAACAAACGATAGAACCTTGTCGTCTTTGCAAACAGCACAGCCATGAACCGCACCCGCTTTCTTGTAGGTGTCGTTATAATGAGTCAGCGCTTCTAGAGCCGTATAGATTTCAGATTGCTTAATCTTGGTTTGAGGCACTTGGTAATCTTCCAATTGCTTCATCACGTTGCCATACATGGTACCTTGGCCACAGCCAGAGGTAACTGTCTTCTTCTTAAGCGCTTGCTCAAGTTGGCTCGTATCTTCTTTGGTGATAACCGCTGCTGAGCTGGTTTCCCAGTCGATGATGATTGATTCAACGGCTTCTGGATCAGAAAGGAAGCTTTGGTTTTTCAAATAACCCAAGACTAATGCTTCCGGGCGTGAACCCAATGTCATTAGAGTTACGATCTCTTTCCAGTTCAACATAACGGTAAGAGGGCGCTCGCACGCAATTTGTTTCGTTAGCTTTTCGCCATATTCATCAAACACTTCAACTTCGATGGTCTGAAGTGGGTTTTCACTGGTTTTTATTATGTTTGGTTTTACCACAGTCACGTCCTACTTAATGAGATAGCGATTATAAGGGATAAGAAGTTAGGCAAGAGTCATCATACGACTCTTTAGAATACATGCGTTCTCTGTCACTTAGTCAGTCTTAGCTTTAACTCAAGCATTTAGCAATTCTCATTCCAAAATAGCGGCTATTCGAGAAAACATGAAGCATTCGATTAAAATAGCGCAAAATATGAGAGTTCACCGAGACTAACTGTCTCAAACCAGCGCGATCGACTAACGTTATAGGGGTAACTTTACGACAAACGCACTAAAGACGGAGCAGGACTTAAAATGTATTGGCGTGTTTATTGCTTTGTAGAGGGTATATGATTATGCGAAGTACAAAATGTCCTACGTACGATCAGAATAAAGAAAATCAATTGGGTGCAGTATGTCTGAGATAAAAGAATTCAAAGAACAATATGAAAAAACAGAAGCAGCTTGGCCAATCGGTGTCCAAAGAATAGAGAAAGAGATCAAAACTGGCATTTGGGTAACAACTCAATGGGAACTCATCGGTTTTGAATTATCACCTGAAAATGAAACCCCAGACGTATGTTTGCTTCAGTTGCACAAAGACGAACGTACCGACTACCGCTTCAATCTAAGCTCTCAGCAACCTAAGCTATTCTTAGTTATGGATAATGTTGACTCCGGTAAACCTATTATTCAATTACTGACAGCATCACAAACAGTCGCAGGCCAATACATGGACGGAGATAACCAAGTATTGTCTTACGACATGCCATTGCCTGTACAAGCTTGGATGGAAGCATTCATCGGTCGTCATGGCGAGTTATTAGAAGCAAGACGTAAGAAACGTAAAGGCGCGGGTCGATCAAATGGCAACTAACTTTTTTAGCCGTTGGTCTCAACGAAAGCTTGATGAATCAACCGACCAACCTTTAGAATCGCAACAAACGCTTGAGGAAACTGAGCTTACTTCCACTGAGGCTTCGTCTGCTGCTTCATCTATAGACGCAGAAACATCGGAGTCACTAGAACGTGGAACTTTGGAAAAAGAGTCTCCAGAACACGCTGTCGATTCTCAAACTATTGACTCTCAGGAGATAGCATCAGAAACGACTGAAGACTTGTCTGTTGCTCAATTATTGGTGTCAGAAGCTTCAGAAAGCGTAAAAAAAGCGGCATTGCGTAAATTATTCCTCTCAGAAGAATTCAACGTTCGTGATGGTTTAGATGATTACGACGACGATTACAGTAATTTGAAGTCTCTTTCTGAAGGGGTTGCGGAAACCTTGCGTGATTGGGTTAAAGACAAAACGGAAGAAGAAACTGCGCCAGAAGAAGAGCAAATCATTGATAATAAAGACGAAGGTGAAGTTTTAGAAAATTCTGAAAGCGATCTTGAGGTATCTGATAATAAACTTGAAACGTCAGAAAGTGCCGAAATAACCGAACAAGAAAAAGAACTGTATAAAAACACAGTATCGGATAATAACGCTACAATGTCAGACGAAGCAGACCTGAAAGAGGTGGGACAAAATATACCACACAAAGAATAGGTACATTTTGACTAAACACTCAATGAACCGCTTGCGACAAAATGTCCCAAGCGGTTTTTTTATACGCACAATAAACGTTATATAGGATTAAATCACTGAAATATAAGGCATATTAAATTGGCATGGCATTTGCAAAATAACGTTCATTATCAACTTTTTTGTAGATAGACGAGTTCACGGTCTGACGAACGACACACTGGCTAAAGGGTTAGTTGTTAACGGATTACTCAGCAAGTTCTCTCTCGCTTACTACAATAAAGGTTGAACAGATTATCCATGTCCAAAGATGGAACTGAGCAATGCTTAAACAATTATTAGAACAAGCAAATTCAAATAACGCTAAAGCAAGACTGTATGCATTTGAAAATACAGTTGAGTTAACAAATCTGATTCCACCTACTGTTAGCTACGAAAGCGGCGGTAATACACTTGTTATTGGTCCAACTGCGATCATTGAAAGTGCTGCGGCTCAATTACCTCAATTGACGAGCCTAACCTTATTGTCAACAGATGGCGAAAAGGGCACAAACCCAGAACTGTACTTCGCGAATTCGGTTCAAGTATCCGGTTTCCTTGGTACGTTTGAAGTTGTGATCGAAAACAAAGGCACATCAAGCAATCTAGCGAAAGTCGCGATTAATCACGATTGTTTCGATGTTGTTTTAGACCTATGTCTGAATAGCTGCATGACTGAAGAAGTGCCTGTTCCTGGTTATTACCCAGTAGGTCGTGGTTATCCAAAACTGGCTGAAGCGTTAGAAGAAATTCCTACGTTAATGGGCACGTTTGATAAGCCTAAGTTCTTCCGTTTGGACACAGACCTATGTGCACACAGTTCTCGTGGTGTTAAAGGTTGTGAGCGTTGTGTTGATGCTTGTCCTGCTGGTGCACTTTCAAGTGAAGGCTCAGATAAGACGGGTCATAAGATCGAGATTAACCCTTACCTATGTCAAGGCGTGGGTACGTGTGCAACGAGCTGTCCGACAGAAGCTATCTCTTACGCATTACCTAACCCTGACGATACTCAAAAATTCATTGAACGTACGCTAGCTAACTACGAGCAAGCGGGTGGTCTGGATCCAATCGTACTTATCTGTAGCTCACGTCATGAGACTTACAACGTGATGGCTCTTAAAGCGCTACCAGATAACGTGATTCCAATTGTCGTAGAAGAACTGCCATCTATTGGTATCGATACTTGGTTTGCAGCTTTAGTTAATGGCGCAACTCAGGTTCTGTTTGCCGCATCTCGCTTTATGCCAGAAACGATCATTCGTGTTCTGAATAACGAAGTAGGGATTGCTCAAGAACTACTAGATCAAATCGGTATTCCAAAAGAAACCATCGATATTCTGTACTTAGAATCTCTACGTGAATGTCCTCCAACACTTTGTGTGGATTCATTCGACCTTGCACTTGGCGATCTTCAAGGCAACAAGCGCCAACGTCTATTTACAGCACTTGATGCGATGTCTTCAGCTCGTATTCCTGTTGAGAACATTGTTGAGCTTCCGTCAAACGCACCTTACGGCAACGTTTCGTGTGATAGCAAAGATTGTACGTTATGTATGAGCTGTGTGGCTGTGTGTCCGACACGTGCACTTCATACCGACGGGGCTTCTCCATCACTTAAATTTGTAGAACAAGACTGTATTCAATGTGGCTTGTGTGAAAAGGCATGTCCTGAAAATGTTCTGACTCTTACGCCTCGTATGAACTGGGTAAAAGAAGAACGTCAAAAAGCAGTTGTGATTCATGAAGAGAAAGCTGCGGAATGTGTACGTTGCCATAAACCATTCGCACCTCAGTCTATGATTGACATGTTACAGAACAAGTTACGCGGTCACTCTCACTTTTCAGATGAAGCAGCGATTAATCGTATTGCTATGTGTGAAGACTGCCGTGTGGTGGATATGTTCGATTCAATGGCTCAAGACCCATTGAAACAATTGAAATACTAGGAGTTAGCCTTGGAAACGAATTTGGATCAGGCACAAGAACAGACACTAAGAACTGAGATCTATTTGGTTCTATCCGCACTGTTTCGCAGCGCACCTTCTGAAGAGGTGATCGACTTTCTAAAAACACTCGATATTGAAGCGTCTGAAAGCGCAATGCAAAAGGCTTGGATTGCCATTCAACAAGCGGCAACAGAATCAAACCGTGAAGCTTTTGAAGACGAATATCAAGATTTGTTCATCGGTATTGGGCGTGGAGAAGTCGTTCCATTTGGTTCTTGGCATCGCACTGGCGCCATGATGGAAAAACCATTGGCAGAGATTCGTCATGACTTAGAGCTTTTAGGCATTGAGCGTGACGATCAAGTGAAAGAGCCGGAAGATCATATCGCAGCACTGTGTGAAGTGATGGCGATGCTAACGGCTGAAGAAGAAGCACTGCAACAGGCGGTATTCAATAAGCACCTTGGCCCTTGGTTTAACTCTTTCACGCGTCAGCTTGAAGGGGCAGAAAGCGCGAACTTCTACAAATCGGCCGCTCAACTGTGTGAAGCATTCTTAACGTTAGAACAAGTGCGTTTTAGCGTGAATACAAAAAGCAGTAAGCACAAATTAAAGATTGATGTGAAAAACGTCACTGATTACGAGTAATCGAGCAGTACGCGATTATATCGATAGAGGGGCATTAAGCCTCCAAAAAAGATCTACCGTAAGGTAAGGAAGCAATGATGAAAGATAATAAAGATATAAATACAAGCCGTAGGGATCTACTCAAAGGCTTGACGACTGCAGCCGTTGCTGGTGCCGTTGTCGCTGGTACAACTAAAGTGGCAACCGCTTCAGAAACTGTTGAAATTTCGAAAGAAGACGTGAAGAAGACAGGGTATCGTGAGACGCAACACATTCGCGATTACTACGACACACTTTAGGAGATAACGGATGAAACTTGTCAAACGCTCCGATAGTGTGAGCAAAGAAACCAATCAGCTAGGTGTGTCTCGACGTGCCTTCATGAAAAACACTTCATTAGCTGCTGGTGGCGCAGTGGTAGGCGCAAGTCTATTTGCACCAGGTATGATGAAGAAAGCACAGGCTAAATCAGTCGATCCAGAAGCGAAAACAGAAGTGAAACGTACTATCTGTTCTCACTGTTCTGTGGGTTGTGGTATCTACGCTGAAGTTCAAAATGGCGTATGGACAGGTCAAGAGCCTGCATTCGATCACCCATTCAACGCTGGTGGACACTGTGCGAAAGGTGCAGCACTTCGTGAGCACGGCCACGGTGAACGTCGTCTTAAGTACCCAATGAAATTGGAAGGCGGTAAGTGGAAGAAGCTTTCTTGGGAACAAGCGATTGAAGAGATCGGTAACAAAGCGCTAGAACTTCGTAAAGAGTCTGGCCCTGATTCAGTTTACTTCCTAGGTAGTGCGAAACACAGTAACGAGCAAGCTTATGCATTCCGTAAGATGGCTTCGCTTTGGGGCACCAACAACGTTGACCACCAAGCACGTATTTGTCACTCAACCACAGTAGCCGGTGTTGCGAACACTTGGGGTTACGGTGCAATGACAAACTCGTTCAATGACATGCACAACTGTAAATCGATGCTGTTCATTGGTTCAAACCCAGCAGAAGCTCACCCAGTAGCGATGCAACACATATTGATCGCGAAAGAGAAGAACAACTGTAAGATCGTTGTTGCGGATCCTCGTCGTACGCGTACTGCTGCGAAATCAGATCACTACGTTTCTCTTCGTCCAGGTTCTGACGTTGCGTTTATCTGGGGTGTGTTATGGCACGTCTTTGCAAACCAATGGGAAGACAAAGAGTTCATTAAACAACGTGTATTCGGCATGGACGAGATCCGTGAAGAAGTCGCGAAGTGGAACCCAGCAGAAGTTGAACGCGTAACTGGTGTTAGTGAAAAAGACGTATACCACACCGCGAAACTACTTTCTGAAAACCGTCCGGGTTGTATCGTTTGGTGTATGGGTGGTACTCAGCACACGACTGGTAACAACAACACACGCGCTTACTGTGTACTTGAGCTTGCGCTAGGTAACATCGGTAAATCAGGCGGCGGTGCAAACATCTTCCGTGGTCACGATAACGTACAGGGCGCAACTGACCTTGGCGTACTGTCAGACACACTTCCAGGCTACTACGGCTTGTCTGAAGGTTCTTGGCGTCACTGGTCAAAAGTTTGGGATATCGACTTTGACTGGGTGAAAGGCCGTTTCGACGACAACGCATACGGCGGTCAAAAACCAATGAACAGTGCAGGTATTCCTGTATCTCGTTGGGTTGATGGCGTACTTGAAGACAAAGACAAGATTCGCCAACGCGAAAACATCCGTGCCATGTTCTACTGGGGTCACGCGGTGAACTCTCAGACTCGTGGTCCAGAGATGAAGAAGGCGATGCAGAAGCTGGATATGATGGTTATCGTTGACCCATACCCAACAGTTGCAGCAGTAATGAACGATCGTACTGACGGCGTTTACTTGCTTCCAGCAACCACTCAATTTGAAACCTACGGCAGTGTAACGGCATCAAACCGTTCTCTACAGTGGCGTGACAAGGTGGTTGATCCTCTGTTCGAATCTAAGCCTGACCACGAAATCATGTACCTTCTTTCTAAGAAGCTTGGTTTCTCTGATCAACTGTTCAAAAACATCCGTGTTGAGAACAACCAACCATTGATTGAAGACATCACACGTGAATTCAACAAAGGTATGTGGACGATCGGTTACACAGGTCAAAGCCCAGAGCGTTTGAAAGAGCACCAACAAAACTGGCACACATTCCACAAAACTACGCTTGCTGCAGAAGGCGGCCCAGCGAATGGCGAGACCTACGGTCTTCCTTGGCCATGTTGGGGCAACCCAGAGATGAAACACCCAGGTACGCATATCCTTTACGATACGTCTAAACCTGTCGCTGAAGGTGGTGGTAACTTCCGTACTCGTTTCGGTGTCGAGTTTGAAGGTCAAAGCCTACTGGCTGAAGACAGCTACTCAAAAGGCAGCGAAATCAAAGATGGCTACCCAGAATTTAGTGACAAACTGCTGAAACAACTGGGGTGGTGGGATGACCTAACAGCAGAAGAGAAAGCCTCTGCTGAAGGTAAAAACTGGAAGACTGACGTTTCTGGCGGCATTCAACGCGTGGCTATCAAGCACGGTTGTATTCCTTTTGGTAACGCGAAAGCGCGTGCGATTGTTTGGACATTCCCAGACCGCGTACCACTGCACCGTGAACCACTTTACACACCACGTCGTGACCTAGTTGCTGACTACCCAACATGGGATGACAAGGAAGCGATCTTCCGTGTTCCTACGTTGTACAAGTCAATCCAAGAGCAAGACAAGTCTGGTGAATACCCGATTATTCTTACTTCTGGTCGTCTGGTTGAGTACGAAGGTGGTGGTGAAGAAACCCGTTCGAACCCTTGGCTAGCAGAACTACAACAAGAGATGTTTGTTGAAGTGAACCCGAAAGATGCAAACGACATTGGCTTTAAAGATGGCGATGACGTTTGGGTTGAAGGTGCTGAGAAGGGCCGAATTAAGGTGAAAGCGATGGTAACTCGTCGTGTGAAACCGGGTCTGGCGTTCATCCCATTCCACTTCGGTGGTAAGTTCCAAGGCGAAGATTTGCGTTCTAAGTATCCAGAAGGCACTGATCCTTACGTTATTGGTGAAGCTGCTAACACAGCAACCACATACGGTTACGACCCTGTCACGTTGATGCAGGAAACGAAAGTAACCCTTTGTAATATTCGTAAAGCGTAAGGAGTCTTAAAATGGCTAGAATGAAATTTCTTTGTGACACCAAGCGTTGTATCGAATGTAACGGTTGTGTCACTGCATGTAAGAATGAAAATGATGATGCTCTGGAATGGGGTATTCAGCGTCGCCGCGTTGTAACACTGAACGATGGTGAACCGGGTGAAAACTCTATCTCAGTAGCATGTATGCACTGTACTGATGCACCTTGTATGGCAGTTTGCCCAGCAGACTGTTTTGAACATACAGAAGACGGCATCGTACTTCACAATAAAGATCTATGTATCGGTTGTGGCTACTGCTTGTTTGCTTGTCCGTTTGGCGCACCTCAATTCCCTAAACAGGAAGCATTTGGTGAGCGCGGTAAGATGGACAAATGTACATTCTGTGCTGGCGGCCCTGAAACAGAGCCAGGTTCTGTTGAAGAGCGTCAGAAGTACGGTGCGAACCGTATTGCTGAAGGCAAGCTGCCAATGTGTGCTTCGCTTTGTTCAACAAAAGCACTGCTAGCGGGTGACGCAGAGAAAGTTTCTGATGTTTTCCGTCAGCGTGTAGTTGAACGTGGTGCGAAAGGTGCAGGTTGGACAGACGGCAACGACCTTTCTTACGATGCGACTAAGAGCTAAGTAGGAGAGACGTATGCTTACAATGTTTAAGCGTCTCTTCCTTGTTGTGCTGCCGATGTTGGCAGCACTAACAATGCTTTCTCCTATGAGTCATGCATCTGAGACGAACTCATCACAAACTCAATCGAGCTCTGCTCAACGAGAAATCACACAGCTTGCTGGTGCCGATTTTTGGCGACAAGTAAGAAATGGAGAGGAAGGTTACACCACATCTCAATCTGCTGAGCACGGTGTATTGATCAGTACTCCGGGTCAAACGTGGTACATATTGAAAGAGAAGTGGATGTCACCAGCCGGTGCGGTCGCTATCTTTGGCAGTATTGCTTTTGTGACTTTGATGTACGTTGTGATTGGCCCGCTAATGCTAAGCGCGCCAAGAACGGGTCGTAAGATAAAACGTTGGTCGCGACTAGATCGTGCCTTGCACTGGAGCATGGCGTTTACCTTCTTAACACTGGCGTTCAGTGGTTTGATGTTGGTTTACGGTAAGCACTTCTTGAAACCTTATATCCCAACGGATCTATGGGGCTTCATCGTTCTACTGGCTAAGCAATACCATAACTACATCGGCCCAATTTTCTATGTGCTGTTGATGGCTGTTCTTATCAAGTGGTGGCGCAAGTCTATCTTCAAGATGGTCGATATCCAGTGGTTCATGAAACTGGGCGGTATGGTAGGGAAACATAAAGGTTCTCATCCATCTGCTGAGTTTTCGAACGCGGGTGAAAAAGCACTGTTCTGGCTATTGATTGTTATGGGTAGTGTCGCTGCGATCAGTGGTTTGGTTTTAGACTTCCCAATCTTCGGTCAAACCCGTCGAGATATGGAGCTTTCAAACCTAGTCCACATGTTGGCTGCTTTGATCCTTATCTGTGGTTTTGTGTTCCACATCTACATCGGCTTGTTCGGTATGGAAGGTGCACTAGAAGGCATGGTAACAGGCGAAGTTGATGAAACTTGGGCAAAAGAGCACCATGACCTTTGGTACAAAGAAGTGATGGAACAAGAGAAAAACGGCGTTGAACAAAGCGCTAACGCAGCAACAGAGAAAAGTGAAGGGGTGAATAAGAATGAACAAACCTCATAAAGGTATTTGGGTTGCTTACATCCTAAGCTGCTTTACACCATTTACTTGTCTTCTCTCTGGTGTAATTGCCATCATCTACGCAGGCTATCGTTTAGATAAAGGTGAAGACAGCGAAGTAGTGGATACCCATTACTACGGCTTGATTCGCTCGTTCTTCTTGAACCTGACGTTCTTTGTTGTGCTTATCGTGACCGTAGCAACCTCTAATGGCGTGTTGATCGGTGTTAACGATTACTGGTATCAAAACCACATTATCGATGACATCGCTTACTACATCCCGTATGTAGGCATGTTGTTTGGTGGTGTTGCGATTGTGGTTTGGTTTATTCGTATGTATCAAGGTATGCAGCGTTTAAGTCAAAACCTACCGCAAAACCCGACAACAGGTCCAAACTTGTAGTCGAGCATAGACTTACTAGATAGCGAATTATCTAGCACAATAGTCCTTTTGAAAGCCCAATGATTTCGGTCATTGGGCTTTTTGTTTCTAATCAGCAACAAAACTGAATGAAGCATGGTATTGACCGCTTCAATATGGTGCAACTCCCTTAATTGGTGCAATTCTTGTTTCCATTTTTACGCTTATTAAGAACCAAGAAAGTGCACTAATAAATTTATGCGCTATTAATCAATAATTTAAAAGTAAAACCTGTTGCACGAAAATTACCCTTCACACTTGGAACGCATCTTGCGTTCACTGTTGAGTCTTTAATTAATTACAACATTGAATCGCACGATATCAGTGCAAATCAGATAAAGCGAAGGAGAATGCTTTAATGAGTGAAACGGTGACTCAAGTTCATAGTGCAGTACAAACCCTTACCCAAAGTTCAGATACTTTATTCCTATTACTCGGTGCCATCATGGTTTTCTTGATGCACGCTGGCTTTGCTTTTCTAGAAGTCGGTACCGTTCGAAAGAAGAACCAAGTAAACGCGCTCGTTAAGATCCTGTCGGATTTTGGTGTCTCCGCCATTGCTTACTTCTTTATCGGTTACTGGGTTGCTTACGGTGCACACTTTTTTGCAGACGCAGAAACACTTTCGCAAGGCAACGGATATGAACTGGTTAAGTTCTTCTTCCTAATGACATTCGCTGCGGCAATCCCAGCGATCGTTTCAGGTGGTATCGCAGAGCGTGCACGTTTCTACCCAATTTTGATTGCGACACTGTTTACGGTTGGTTTCATCTATCCATTTTTTGAAGGCATCATTTGGAACGGCAACTTTGGATTCCAAGATTGGCTAGAAGGCCAGTTTGGTTATGGGTTCCATGACTTCGCAGGCTCTGTAGTGGTTCACGGCGTAGGTGGTTGGATTGCTTTGGTTGCGGTTTACTTCTTAGGGATGCGTAAAGGTCGAATCCGTGCAGGCAAACACACCAACTTCGCGCCATCGAATATCCCATTCTTAGCACTAGGCTCTTGGATCTTATGTGTCGGTTGGTTTGGCTTTAACGTGATGTCAGCTCAAGCAATCAACGGCATCAGCGGCCTAGTGGCGATGAACTCACTCATGGCCATGGTTGGCGGTATTCTTGCGGCTCTAATTGCAGGTAAAAATGACCCGGGCTTCATCCACAATGGTCCTTTGGCTGGTCTCGTCGCTATCTGTGCGGGCTCAGATTTGATGCACCCACTTGGCGCTTTGGTGACGGGCGGTGTGGCAGGTGCGCTGTTTGTTTACCTATTTACTTATATGCAAAACAAAACACAGATCGATGATGTACTGGGTGTATGGCCTCTACACGGCGTATGTGGTGCCTGGGGTGGCGTTGCTGCTGGTATCTTCGGCCAACAAGCTTTCTGGGGTCTAGGCGGCGTGAGCTTTGCTTCTCAGTTGATTGGTACAGTCGCAGGTGTTGCTGTTGCTTTCGTCGGCGCGTTAATCGTATACGGTGTGTTGAGCAAACTAACAGGCCTACGCTTAAGTGAAGAAGATGAATTCAACGGTGCGGATCTTTCTATCCATAAGATCTCTTCTATCAACGAAGACTAACGTTGTTCACTTGGTGGGGTAAAGCACATCAAGTAGACAACTGTTGAACAGAACTAAGCGGCTTCGGTCGCTTTTTTGTTTCTATGGATAGCAAAACAGAGAATTTGAGTAACAACAACCACAACTATCAAGCGAGTTATGTCACAAATAGCCAATGAATTCAGTTGCCTAAGACTATGGTCTAATCCCCAAAACTATTGTTGGAATTTGAACAGTGCTAAGCTGTTACAAAGTGACATATCTAAAAGGACGTTATATGCATTTCCCATATCGAAATATCGTAATTCTTACTGGCGCTGGCATCTCTGCAGAGTCGGGGATACAAACATTCCGAGCACAAGACGGGCTATGGGAAAACCACAAAATCGAAGATGTAGCGACGCCTGAAGGGTTCGCAAAAGATCCTGACTTGGTACAAGCCTTCTATAACAAGCGTCGTCACGGCCTGCAAAGTGAGAGCATTCAGCCCAATTCAGCCCACAAGGCGCTAGGAGAGCTAGAAGACAAGCTTGATGGCAAAGTTACCATCATTACTCAAAACATCGACAATTTGCACGAGAGAGGCGGTAGCAACAACATTATTCACATGCATGGTGAACTTTTAAAAGCGCGTTGCAGTGAATCCAATCAAGTTGTAGAGCACAAAGGCGATATTGAAACGGGTGAACTTTGTCATTGCTGCCAAATCCCTGCACAAATGCGTCCACATATTGTTTGGTTTGGCGAAATGCCACTAAGAATGGGCGACATTTATTCCGCACTGGAAGAAGCGGATCTGTTTATCTCTATCGGAACTTCAGGTGTTGTTTATCCAGCGGCAGGCTTTGTTCACGATGCGAAAATGCATGGTGCACATACTATCGAGATAAACCTCGAACCAAGTGCGGTTGAAAGTGAATTTGAAGAGAAGCGCTACGGCAAGGCGAGTATCGAGGTGCCTAAACTGGTTGGCGAGTTATTATGTACAGAGAAAGGTTCTTTAACGGCCTAAGCCTTGTCTTTAATAACACACATCAGTTTCTGAATCTGAAAAAATAAAGCGGCTTACGCCGCTTTATTTACTTAACTTCTTAACTAACAATAACTTAGTTGTTTACTTTAAGTTTTTGGAAGTACTCGTCATAAATAACGCTCGCTTCACCAACTTCATCTTGCCACACACCGTTATCCATCACTGATTGTGGTGGGAAAACGTTCTTGTCTTCAGCAAATTCTTTAGGAAGAAGAGGGTAAGCGGTTTTAACTGGTGTCGGGTAACCGATCTCTAGAGCAATTTTCGCAGCGTTCTCTGGGCGAAGAAGGAAGTCGATCATCTTATGAGCCGCTTCAGTGTTCTTAGCGCCTGCTGGAATTGCTAGGCTGTCCATCCAGAAGATAGCGCCTTTTTCTGGCCAGATAATGTCAATCGTTGCGCCTTCTTGGCGTGCCATGTAAGCAGAACCATTCCAAAGCATACCAAGAGACACTTCACCTGCTAGGTAAGGGTTCGCTGGGAAATCTGAGTTAAATACCAATACGTTTGGCATTAGCTTACGAAGTTCTTCGTAGGCTTCTTTGATTTCTTCAGGGTTAGTCGTGTTTGGAGAGTAGCCCAGTTTAGATAGAGCGATATGGAAAACCTCACGAGAGTCATCCATCATCATCAGTTGACCTTCCCACTGCGTATCCCACAGATCGCCCCAGTTTTTAACTGAAGACTTGTCTAGCATGTCTGAGTTGATACCAATACCCGTCGCACCCCAGATGTATGGGATTGAGTAGTTGTTATTTGGGTCAAATGGCTTATCTAAGTAATTTGGATCCAAATCTGCAAAGTGGCTTAGCTTGGTTTTATCAAGCTCTTGAAGCATGCCTTCTTTACGCATCTTAGAAACGAAGTAAGTAGAAGGAACCACTAAGTCGTAACCCGTACCTTGAGTTTTTAACTTAGCGTACATGCTTTCGTTAGACTCATAAGTTGAGTAGTAGACTTTAATGCCCGTCTCTTCTGTGAAGTCTTCTAGTACTTCATTTGGAATATATTCAGACCAGTTGTAAAAATACAGTTCTTGGTCAGCTGCGAAAGAGGGTGTAGAAAGTAAAGTAGCAGCACACAATGCGCCGGTATACAGTGTTTTTTTCATTACTGTTCCGTTCATTTGTTTGATTTGGAGCTGGGTAGTGAACCCAAGGTAAAGGATTTCGAAAAATCGCGCTATATTATAGCAGCGATATAATAAAATAGGCAGCCTAAGCTGCCTATTCATTGATATTCTTATTTTTAACTTATTGATTATCTACGTTGACCTGTTAAGTAAACTGGTTACTTAGCCACAGTTAGATAATAAGCTAAATTACTGACCTGCTTTAAGTTTCATGAAGTAATCTTCGTACTTCACTGTCTTATCGCCAACCGCAGCTTGCCATTCAACACGATCAAGGTCTTCTTGCGATGGGAATAGCGCAGGGCTATCTTTGAACTTCTCGTTAGACGCTTTAACGGCCGTTAGGTAGCCTGTGTCACGAGAAATTTGCTCAGCAATTTCAGGGCGAAGTAGGAAATCAATCATCTTATGAGCTGCTTCTACGTTTACCGCACCAGAGCTAATCGCAAAGTTATCAACCCAACCGATACCGCCTTCTTTAGGGAAAACCAGTTTGATTGGTAGACCTTCGTTTTGCGCTGCAGCAGCAGAACCGTTCCACAGCATACCAAGACCCACTTCACCAGACATGTAAGGCGCGCCTGGGTTGTCTGAGTTAAATACTAGAACGTTTGGCATAAGCTTTTGTAGCTCAGCGTACGCTTCGTCGATCTCTTTTTCGTTGGTTGTGTTACCAGAGTAACCTAACTTACGCAGTGCGATGTGGAACACTTCACGAGTGTCGTCCATCATCATCAGTTGACCTTCAAGCTCTGGCTTCCATAGATCAGCCCAGCTTTGGAAATCTTGTGGATCGTACATGTCAGTGTTAACAGCAAGACCTGTGATCGCAACTACGTGTGGAATAGAGTAGTCGTTGCTTGGGTCGTACGGCTTATCTAGATAGTTAGTATCTAGATTCTTGAAGTTGTTCAGCTTAGTTTTGTCGATCTTTTGTAGCATACCTTCGTCACGCATCTTAGATACGAAGTAAGTCGACGGCACAACTAGGTCATAGCCTTTGTTGTGTGTTTTTAGCTTTGCGTACAGGGTTTCGTTCGACTCGTAAGTCGAGTAGATCACCTTGATACCAGTTTCATCAGTGAACTGTTCTAGAATCTCACTGTTGATGTAAGGTCCCCAATTCATGAATACCAATTCTTTGTTATCTTTTGCAAATGATGGTGCAGATAACATTGAAAGCGCACATGCACTACCAGCTAATAGAGTAGCCCATTTTTTCATTGACGTTAGCTCCAAACTAAACGTTGCCCTAAGGCAGTAGATAGAAAAACAGAATGGCAATTTACCATTCTGTTTATGATTAACACTTTTTGTAAACTTCTTATCAAGTCAGCCTCATTAAAGAGTAGGAGACTTACTTGATTTTTTCTCTCGCTAATGACTGAGAAATGATCACCAGTATTAACGACACCACTAACATCACTGTTGCTAGGGCGTTTACCTCAGGAGAGATACCCACTTTAACCATTGAGTAAATCTTCAGTGGCAAGATTTCATACGTTGGGCCGGTTACGAAAGAGCTAATGATTACATCGTCCAAAGACAGAGTGAAGCTCAATAACCAACCCGCAGCAACCGCTGGCTTAGCAAGAGGCAGAATGATCTGTTTTAGAATCGTCCATTCACTTGCACCTAGATCTTTCGCTGCTTCAAGCATTTTCACATCGAAGCCATTCAAACGGCTGTAAACCGTTACAACAACAAACGGTAAACAGAACGTAATATGCGCAGCAAGCAGGGTAAAGAAGCCTAGTTGCACACCCATTACTAAGAACAAAGCCAGTAACGAGATTGCCATAACGATGTCTGGTGACATCATTACGATGAACAACATGCCATTGACTACGCCTTTACCTTTGAACTGGTAACGGAATAGGGCTACGGCTGTCAGGCTGCCGACAATCGTAGCAGCTGTTGCTGAAAACACCGCTACGTTAATCGAGTGCCACGCAGCCTGCATTAGGCTGTCGTTGTTAATAAGCGCGTCATACCATTTAGTGGTGAAGCCACCCCATTTCATACCAAACTTATTGGCATTAAACGAGTTAGCGATCAATACGATAATAGGTAGGTATAGAAAGGCGTATACCAGCGCCATAAAGCTGAACTTAACTGTGCGCCCCATTAGTCTAGCTCCACTTTCTTGTTCAATAGCTTACCTGCTCGGTAGTAGGCATACAGCATCACAGCCATTGCCATGGTCAGTGCGATACTCGTCGCTGCGCCAAACGGCCAGTCTCGAGCGTTGAGTACTTGGCTCTTAATCACGTTACCAATCAATAGGTTCTTAGCTCCGCCTAATAGGTCAGAGATGTAGAACATACCTAACGCTGGCAGTAGCACTAACAAACAGCCGCCAATAATGCCCGGCATTGTTAGTGGTAGTACCACTTTCAATAGCGTTTGCAGTTTGTTCGCACCTAAATCTTTAGCCGCTTCTAAATACGTATCGTCCAGTTTTTCAATCGCTGAATACAGCGGCAGAATCATAAACGGAAGTAGGATGTACACTAAACCGATCATTACTGCGGTTTCTGAGTACATGATACGTAGCGGTTTATCAATGATATCTAACGCTAACAAGCTTTTGTTCAAGACACCTTGCGTACCCAGTACAATTTTTAATCCGTATGTACGAATCAAAGAGTTCGTCCAGAATGGTACTATCACTAGGAACAACATGATTGGACGCCACTTCGCCGGCATTTTTGCCACGATGTAAGCGAATGGGTAACCAATAATCAAACAAAGTAGGGTTGCGACAATTGCCATATAGAAAGAGTGCATCAACACTTTAAAATACAGCGGGTCAGCCAAACGCACGTAGTTATCGAGAGTGAAGGTCATCTCGATCAAGTTCGCTTCATCACGAGTTAAGAAGCTAGTACCAATGATCATGATGTTTGGAATCATCACGAACAACACTAACCAACCTGTGATTAAAGCAACAATTGCGTTTTGTAAATTAAACTTCTTGCTCATCTTCTAATACCACTTCCCAGCTCTCAACCCAAGTTACTGCAACTTTTTGGCCCAGTGAGTGATCAACATCAGGGTCATCTTCGTTGAAGAATTCGCTAACCATGACACGCATACCAGATTCAAGTTCTACGACTGAATCTAATGTCATGCCTTTATAGGTTCGCTCGACAATGTGGCCAACAATACCGCGTTGCTCTGACTCTTTAATTTCTTCGATTCGAAGATCTTCAGGGCGAAGCAATACTTGCAGTTTTTGACCCGGTGTTACGTCTTTATCGTGATAGATAATGGACTCTTCACCTTCGATTGTCGCAACAATGCGTTTTTCATCTTGACGAGATTTCGCTGTCGCTTCGAATACGTTAATTTCACCAATGAAACGCGCTACAAATAGGTTCTTAGGCTCTTCGTAGATCTCTCTTGGTGTTCCGTCTTGTTCAATCACGCCATCACGCATAACAATAATACGGTCAGACATAGACAGCGCCTCTTCTTGGTCATGCGTTACAAAAATGAACGTGATACCAAGTTGGCGTTGTAATTGTTTCAGCTCGATTTGCATCTGTTTACGTAGTTTGTAATCCAGAGCAGATAGAGATTCATCCAACAAAAGAACTTTAGGCTTATTAACGACAGCACGAGCGATTGCGATACGTTGCTGTTGGCCACCAGATAGCTGGTGTGGCTTTCGTTGTGCCATTTGTTCTAGGCGCACCATTTTCAAAGCATCCATTACACGAGGTTCAATCTCGCTGTTTGGAACTTTCTGCATGCGTAAGCCAAATGCCACATTGTCGAAAACGGTCATATGCGGGAATAGGGCATAGCTTTGGAATACAGTGTTTACATGCCTTTGTTCAGCAGGAACTTGGGTTACGTTTTGTTCAGCTAATAGTATTTGACCACTATCTGCCGTTTCAAAACCCGCAATCATTCTTAGTACGGTTGTTTTACCACAACCTGATGGGCCTAAAATCGTGAGAAACTCACCATGATTTACGTTTAAATCCAGATTGCCGATGACTTCCTTACCATCGAAACTTTTACTGATGCCAGTTAGCTGTACTACTGGCTTTCCTACTGATTTTTTAGCGTTCAACGTCTGTTTTTCTCCACCTTGGTTCTATTTGAGACCTGTTGCTATACACCTTTAAGGCGCGCATCATAATCACCAAAAACGTGAATTCAAAGCATTTTTTACCTTTCGAAGATAAAAAATTTCGCAGGTAAAAGTAAACATCCTTTACCATACTGTTATTTACTGGGTTTACACCCTAACAAGTGTCTAATTATTAACCATCAAGACGCAAAAGCAAGCCTTGTTACAGATTCATATTTTAGTTTGTATCCGACATATGAGTATAATGAAGGTAATTTTTTATCAATAAGTTAGGTGGCTTCGCTTAATCGGCACACCTAGGTATCAATATGAACAACGACATCGAAAAAGATTTTAATTTGGGCGGTAGTATCAACCGTGCACTTTCTGGCGATTATGAGCTCAAAGCAACGGCTGTATTCCAAGAAGCTTGGAAACATACGATAAGTCACTTTCTTTCGTTTTCCCCAGCGATTATTGCTTTGATGTTTGTGCAGCTCGCTATCTTTTATATCGCACTAAAACTACAGCTTGGTGATCCTGCGGTTATCTTGGATGCGGTTATCGACCCAGAGTCGTTCACGCCACAAATCGTTGAATCGATTTTTATTGCGAACTTTAGCTATGAAGTGATCAGCGCGCCTATCTATGCCGGTATCTGTTTAATGGCAATGAGCCACGCCGCTGGCCTACAGACCAAAGTACGCCACATCGGTAAAGGTTTGCAGTTTACGGTTCCGGTTATTCTAGTGACTTTGTTTAGCCTAATGCTGCAAGGCATCGCAGGTATGATTCTGCCGTTCTTGTCTATCTACTTCTCACTGGCGTTCAGCCATTCGATTCTGCTGATTTGTGATAAGAAAGTGCCGCCAATGCAATCGCTGCTGCTTTCTCTGCGTGCTGTCAACAAAAAAATCTTCACCGTTGCTTCTATCTACCTATTAGTAATGCTGATGTTCATCGTCGCGGCAATGATGTACGGCATTGGCCTTATCTTCGTTTTACCTTTCTTCTTCCACGTGAAAGGGATTCTTTACCGCGAGATGTTTGGCATTAAACTCAAACTGATCGCGTCAGACAGACCAAAGAGCGATGACGATAACAACGATAGCAATAACGACGACAATAACAAAAACCCACAGGTGTTCGATGCATAAAGACACACAGGCAAGCACAAGCAAATCACTTGCGCTTAAAGTGACGGCACTGGCTCTTGTTGGCTCTATTTCAATGATTGGTCCTTATATTTACCAAGAAGAAGAGCGTCGACGTACGACAGAACAGAGCTCCAATTCAGCTGACCAGTTTGGTGACTTGACGGTTTCTTCGAGCACACCGAACTTTGCGGCCATCGAAGATGTGAATGAGAAAAAGGACACCTTCTTTTCGTTCCTACGTCCAAGTATCAATATCGAAAACAAACGTATCACCAAAGAACGCGCGTTTTTAACTAAGCTCTCTGAGTCCGGTTTAAGCAGTATTGATTCTGAAGACGCGTCTTATGCGAAAAGGTTAGGGAAGTTATACAGCTTGCCTGTACCTAGTGAAGGTTTAGATCAAGTATGGCTGACAGAGATGCTTAACCGCGTGAATGTGCTGCCAGAGGCACTTGTACTGACACAAGCTGCGAATGAGTCGGCTTGGGGAACATCGCGTTTCGCCACCAAAGCGAACAACTATTTTGGACATTGGTGTTATACCAAAGGTTGTGGCCTTGTTCCGCTACAACGTAACGAAGGTAGCTCGCATGAAGTCGCCACATTCTCTTCAAGCCAAGAATCCGTACATCGTTACTTCATGAACCTTAATCGTAATCGTGCTTACGCCGATCTAAGAGCGATTCGTGCAAAACTTGCTGCCCAAGGTGATGATCTTTTAACAACCGCAACGGCGACAGAGCTCACCAATGGCTTGTTAAAATATTCTGAGCGAGGTTCCGACTATGTGACTGATTTACAAGCTATGATCCGTCACAACGAGGTATACTGGAAAAAGTAACTCATTTTGATACCAACTTGGTTGCCTTCGATAGTCGGCTTATACCAAGTAATATCACAAAAAGAGCAGCTCATTGGCTGCTCTTTCTATTTATAAACGCTCAACTTCGACAAGATTATAATAATGAAAAAGACAGCACTCGCTTTATTAGCCTCATTAAGCCTTGGGGTTTCTCTTCCTGCTACAGCGCAAGAATACATGTTCACGTATTCTAAGCTTTATACTCAGCTGAAAAACAACACCAAAGAAGGGCATGATGATGTCAAAGTTGCGGTCTTCTTTGTTGATCAACAAGCTCAGCAAACCTGTCACATCAGCAAAGCTTGGATGGAAAAAGAAGAGCACTACGAAGAGCTAAAAGTCTCTCCAGCCAATGAACTGCTTCTACCGGTAGATCAAAACCTTCGTTCAGCAAACCCTCTTATCTTTGTACAAACTCAAGAACAAGAATGTGCGTATTCTTTGGTCGTGATGACTCAAGAGCCTTTAGTTGGAACTGTTGAAGTTACACAGATAGAAAATCTATTGCCACAGATGCAGGCGATGCTTGAAGACGTCAGCGGCATGTTCTCTGGTTGGTTCACGCCAGATATCCAAGGGTTAACGCTAGAGTTCGCTAATAAGCTGGAAGGCAACATCGAGCTTTCAAATGGTAAGCAACTACCAATCAAAGAAGGGCGAGCGAAATTCACCTTAGAAGAACTTCATGGAAGTGACAGCATCACGTTACCAGAACCAACAGTTCGCGTATTGCCGTACATTCCCGCGCAATAGTTTTTAACGGAATCATTGTTAGTGAAGTAAAAGCTTAGCGGAATCATTCCCCTAAGCTTTTACGACATATCTTAAAGCAGCCTCATCGAATTAGATCAGGCTGCTTTTCTTTATCTGCGATACCAACCGAGAGCATGTGAAACCGCGTTTCTCTACCAGCTAGGGAGCTTATCGAACAATAAAAGCAGAATCTTTCTATTACTCAGCTTGTTTATCCTGCCGTTACTATTTCAACATTAAATAAAAATCCGTATAATCCACGCCCTAAAACAGTCCCACTAGCAATCTACAGTCGGTAATACGACGGTGTGAGAGTCGCAATGAACCAAAACGATAATAGAAAAGAAACACTTGAATTCAACAAACTTCAGAAACGTCTGAGAAGAAATGTTGGAAATGCCATCATCGACTACAACATGATCGAAGAGAATGACGTAGTAATGGCATGTATTAGTGGCGGTAAAGATTCATTTGCGATGCTAGATATTTTGCTACGTTTACGTGAAGCAGCACCGATCAAATTTGATGTTGTGGCAGTAAACCTAGATCAAAAACAACCTGGGTTCCCTGAACACATTCTTCCTGAGTACTTTGAAACGCTGAACATTCCTTACTACATCGTAGATAAAGACACGTATTCAGTGGTTAAAGAGAAAGTGCCAGAAGGTAAAACAACGTGTGGCCTATGTTCTCGTCTTCGTCGTGGTACTTTGTACTCATTCGCAGAGAAGATTGGTGCAACTAAGATCGCTCTGGGTCACCACCTAGACGACATCGTTGAGACCATGTTCCTAAACATGTTCCACGGTGCGCGCTTAAAGGCTATGCCACCAAAGCTTCGTTCAGATGATGGTCGTAACGTTGTTATTCGTCCACTGACTTACTGTCGTGAAACGGACCTAATCAAATACGCAGAACATAAAGAGTTCCCAATCATTCCTTGTAACCTATGTGGCTCTCAAGAGAATCTACAGCGTCAGAACATTAAAGCGATGCTAATTGATTGGGATAAGAAAACGCCAGGTCGTGTTGAGAAGATCTTCAAGTCAATCCAGAACGTAAGTCCAAGCCAACTGGCTGACCGCGAGCTGTTTGACTTCGTGAACCTTCCACTAGACCGTAGTGAAGACCGCAAAGCGTACGAATTCGAAGAAGCTGAAATTTCATCTTCTAACATCGATGAGTCAATGTTCATCGACGTAACGAACGTATAATAAGAATAATCGTTGTAGAGCAATAGATGCGCCTACAACAGACAAACAAAAACGCCTCAAGCAATGCTTGAGGCGTTTTTTTATAAGTTAAACTATCCCTGACCTAACCTTTCGAAAGGTTAGGGTCTAGTGGGCTGACGTAACCAGACGGTTTAAGAGCCAACACATCACAGTTAATCTTATCGATAACATGTTCCGCGGTATTACCAATAAACACGGCAGACAAGCCAGTACGACCCGTTGTACCCAGAATCACCATCGCAGCGTTATTTTCAGAAGCGACGCGAGGAATAACATCTTCTGGCAAGCCTTGTTCAACCACAGTTTGTTCTTCACACATACCGTGCTTCTGGCGCAATGCTTTCATTGCCGTTAAGTGATGGCCACGAACCGCATCGGTATAAGACGTTGGATCAAACTCTGGCAGTTCAATGGTAATATTCGCAGGTGTCACAGGGTAGGCATTCACCAAGAACGGTTCCGCATCCAAACGACCGGTGATCTCTAGCAATCTGTCGACCATCGTATCGTTAAGCTCTAAATGAGCTTCTGTTTCAGAACCTACATGAACTGAAGCAAAAATCTTCGCGTGATCTGGCCAGAAATCGTTTTTAACCAATAGCACTGGGCTAGGGCACTTTCTCAATAAATGCCAATCGGTTGGAGTAAAGATGACAGATTCCAAGGTATCGTGCTTACGCGTGCCTTTGATTAAGATGTCGTGCTCACCACTGTAAACCTCGGCAATGATCGCTTCGTATGGGCGGTTGTGCCAAACCACTTGTACATTAAATTCAATAGAATCATCTAGGTAAGGTTCTGCGACTTTATTCATCCAAATTTCGCGTTGATGAATTACGCCTTTGCGCATTGCGTCTCTTTCATCGATAGAGAGCATAGATGTCATTTCATACGAGAAGTCGTATATCGACAAAAAGAAAGTGATGTGGCTTGTTGAGGTGCTTTTCTTAGCAAGTTGGATAGCACGAAATAGAGCAGGCTGCTCATCGTGATTAATGTCTGCGACAACTAAAATTTTGTTATAGATACTCATAACTAAGCCTACTTTTCAGACCGAACATATAAATAATGTAGCGTAGTTATGGAGAGATTAAGAGAAATATAAGAGGTTTTAAGAGAGAAACATGATGTAGCTCATTATTGAACTACATCATTGATATCTAGACTATTCTTTTGAAACGCCAGCAAGTTCCATCAACGCATCGTGATCTTCGATAGTGATATATTTGCCTTTAACGCTCAAGATGTCTGCTTTTTGGAAACGACCTAGAAGACGGCTGATTGTTTCAACAGTCAAACCAAGGTAGTTACCAATATCACCACGAGTCATCGTTAGGCGGAACTCACGCGGGCTGAAGCCACGTTGAGAGAAGCGAGTAGAAAGGTTGTAAAGGAATGCAGCAAGGCGCTCTTCCGCGTTCTTCTTAGAAAGAAGCAGAATCATTTCTTGGTCACCTTTAATCTCGTTACTCATCAGGCGCATAATTTGCTGACGCAATTTAGGCATTTTTCCTGATAGGTCATCAAGAATCTCATATGGGATTTCACATACCATAGAAGTTTCTAGCGCTTGTGCGAAACTAGGGTGTTGGTCACCAGTAATCGCATCGAAGCCAACAAGATCGCCCGCTAGGTGGAATGCAGTAATCTGCTCATCACCTTGCTCGGTAATCGTGTAGCTCTTGATCGTTCCAGAGCGAATAGCATATAGAGATTTAAGCTCGTCACCGGCTTTAAATAACTCTTGGCCTTTTTGAATAGGCTTTTTTCTCTCAATGATCTGATCAAGTTGATCGAGTTCAGATTCATTCAAAGTAAACGGAATACAGAGCTGGCTAATACTACAATCCTGGCAATGGATCGCACAGCCACCAGACTGAACACGTTTCGTCACAGGCTTTTCAGAAATCATAACAATCTTTCACTATTTGATATACGTCAATATTTTAGCATTCCTTTATCCAGTTGGGTAGTAAAAAAACCGGATTTAAAGAATGGCTATACGGTATAAATAATGTGCTGTAGTGCCATATAACCGGTATAGAAACCGTAAATGAGGATTAAAATTGCGCCTAGTTGGCGAAATAAGTCAGCTTGTTGCAGTTTTTTGAGGAAATTAGCGCCCATGCCTACTGTGAGCATTGCTGGAAGCGTACCTAAACCGAAAGCAAGCATGATACCGGCACCGTTGTACCAACTTCCTGATACGGCCGCCCACGTAAGCATTGAGTAAACTAAGCCACATGGTAGCCAACCCCAAATAAAGCCAAACGGCAAAGCATGGCTAGGGTGCTTCAAGGGTAGAAATGATTTACCTAAAGGAGAGATATAGCGCCATAGTTTCTGCCCGACTTTTTCAAAGAACAACAAGCCGAACCACCATTTACCGATATACAAACCTAAGACGATCATAAAGCCAGCTGCAAATAATCGCAGCCAACCTAGCAGAGCGTTAAAATCGCTTAGCTGACCTATCGAAGAGATTGCACCGCCAATCACACCACCAATCACGGCATAACTTAGCAAGCGCCCTAGGTTATAAAGTAGGGGAATAACAGGGGAAGGTTTACTGTTGCCAATCGAAAGAAGCGACGCAATACCACCACACATTCCCATGCAATGGCCTGCGCCGATCAATCCAACAACAAAGGCTCCGATCCAATCAGGCGTCATCGTTCTTTTTGTCTACGTTAGTTTGGCTTTCGCTGTTAGCTTTCTCATTCTTGACAGGTTTACTATCAGAATGGTTGTGAGCCTTTTCGTCTTCATCAAACAGTATATTGTGACCTTGACGTTCTAGGTCTTCAAACTGTTCGCTCTTCACCGCCCATAGAAAAATACCAACAGCGATGCACACCAGTACAATCGCAATGGGGATCAGGATGTATAAACTTTCCATTATTTACCTTGCTCTTTTAAAAGCCTTAACGAGTTAGACACAACAATAATAGAGCTGGCAGACATGCCCACAACGGCAATGTATGGAGCAACCAAACCCGCGACAGCCAATGGAAGGATAAGTAAGTTATATCCTAATGACCAAGCTAGGTTTTCACGAATTATCTTACGTGTTTTTAACGCCAAAGTACGCGACTTAAGTAATCTATCGAGCTTATCACCCAGTAACACCATATCCGCAGAAGCTTTCGCCACGTCTGTACCGCCGCCCATAGCGACAGAAAGGTGGGCACCTGCAAGAATAGGGGCATCGTTAATGCCATCGCCAACCATCATGGTAATGTCACTTGCATCTCGAGAGTTCAGGTAAGCAAGTTTATCTTCAGGTTTCACGTTAGCAACAATATCAGTAATACCAATCTCTTCAGCAACAGGCTTCGCGTTAATCAAAGAATCGCCAGTAAGCAGAGTTGTTTTGATGCCCGCTTCTTTAAATTGCTTAATAAACTCGATGCTTTCTTTGCGAATCGGATCTTCATAAGTAAATGTCGCGATATGGCGACCAGCCAATGACAGGTAGATACCGTTGCTTTCGGAAGGCTGAGATTCACCAAGAATGAACTCACTACTACCGATTGCTACTTCTTGACCATTCCACTCACCAGTAATACCTGAACCAATTACGTTATTGACAGACTCTACTTCGATATCATCTGAAATATGAGACTTGAACGCTTTAGCGATAGGGTGGTTAGCGTGTTGTTCCAGGCTCGCCGCTACTTTGAGACAGGTGTCTTTATCAAGTTCAGCGAAGGTTTCAACTTGGCTGATACGAATATCACCCTCAGTCAATGTGCCTGTTTTATCGATGATCAAGTGATTTACTTTGCACAAGGTTTCGAATACATGGCCTTTGCGCAGCAAAATACCGAAGTTACCCATGCGAGACGTTGAGCAAGTAATCGCCGTCGGTGTTGCAAGTGACAGAGCACAGGGACAAGTCGCAACGAGTACAGACAACATGATCCAGAAAGCGTCTTCTGGTCGTGTTTGGTGCCAGTAGAACCAAGTACCAAATGAGATGATTAAGATCACCGCAACAAAGTATCGAGCCACGACATCGGCAATTTCTGCAATACGAGGTTTAGACAGTTGTGCTTCATCTTGCAGGCGAACGATATTGGAAATAACCGAATCCGCTTTTGACGTCATTACTTCCAATTCAAATGATTCATCACCATTCAATGTGCCAGCGAAGACGGTATCGCCTTCGTTTTTGACCACATGGATAGATTCGCCAGTCAGCATCGATTCATCGATATGAATTCTGCCAGACAATACTTTGCCATCGGCAGGAATGTGTTCACCCGGTAGCACGCGAATTTGGTCGCCAACTTTTAAGGTTTTTACCGGAACTTGTTCGCCATCTAACGTTGTTGCCATAGCAGGAACAAGCTTAAGCAGGTTACCACTAGCGGCGGCTGCTTTACGACGAGCGCGCATTTCAAGGAAACGACCAAGCAGTAGGAAGAAGGTAAACATCGAGATAGATTCGAAGAATACTTCACCTTTCTCTGTCACCGTTGCGACCAAACTTGCAACGTAGGCAAACAAAAGAGCGATCGACACAGGTACATCCATACCCAATGTTCGACCTTTGAGGCTACGCCACGCGTTGATATAGAAAGGCAATGCAGAGTAGAGCAGAACCGGTGTTGCAAAGATTAAGCTCACCCAACGGAAGTAGCTTTTGAATTCGGGCTCAAGGTTACCGAAGACTTCAAGATACAACGCCACAGCCAGCATCATGACCTGCATGGTTGCTAAACCAGCAATACCAAGACGATAGAGATAATTCTTCATCGATCGATGATAGGCGGCTTCTTGTTGATCAGCCTCAAAAGGTGCGGCTTTGTAGCCTAAGGTATGGATTGCAGACAACAGCTCGCTCAGTTTCGCCTGAGTGTTGTCCCAACTGAGCAGGGCGCGGTTAGTCGTGGTATTAACACGAATACTAACAACCCCTAACTTTGAAGAGACTTGCTTTTCAATAAGCCAAGCACAAGCAGCACAAGAGACACCTTCTAGTGACAATGTCACTTCAGAGGTGTTTTCAGAGTTACGTACGAACTCCAATTGAACATCTTCGTTGTCGTAATGACTGAGTGCCAGAAGTTGCTCTGGCACGAGATCCGCTTTTTCAGCTGGAGCGGTACGATATTGGTAGTAAGAGACCAGACCGCTATCAACGATTGTCTGGGCTACGGTTTCGCAACCCGGACAACACATAGGTCGCACCGATCCTAAGATTTCTACTTTAAAATCCGTTTCCGCTGGTACATCTTCACCGCAGTGATAACAGGATTCACACATAAGATTTAGTTCGTTAGTTGAGTAGGAGTATCAATAGGGAAGTTCATGCGACCTTGCACTAACCATTCAGAATCATGCGGAGAAAGCTCGATAAACCATGGACCTTGCATTTCATGATCCAGAGTCAACGTGTAGTTGCCTCTCGCATCAGCGGTCAGTAGCTGAGTAAAATCACGGTCAGGCAGCGTTCGGTGCACGAACATTGCGCTAATAGCAGGGAAGTGGTCTAGTTTGCCTTTGTCGAGAGTAATGATAACTGAGTTACCTTTCTCGCTAACTGAAGCTGATAAGCCAAGCTCTTTAGCAACATTTACTTTCGAAATGTCGACATTAATACCTTTACCTTTTTTATAGTAATCTTCAGTGACAACGTTAACTGAATGGTTGGTAAGTATCGCGACTCGAACCAATGTTAGCATAGAAACGCCAACGGTTAGGAAGATCAAAAACCACGGCCAAAACTGCTTATACCAAGGTTGTTCCATATTATTATTCTCAATATATACAATGAAATAAAACTAATTTTTACAAACACTTAAGGTTATAACTGTAAAAGAAAGACAGCCCCTTAAGAAGGGGCTGTTATTATTATGTTACTCTTTATCTGAGTTGCTGAGGCTCCAGACGTAGGCAGAGACGAGCTGAACCTTATCCTCACCGAGGATGTCCTTCCAAGCCGGCATTACACCAGAACGTCCGTACATGACTGTTTCCGTCACATCAGCGCGAGAATCGCCAAATAGCCAGTCGCGGTCAGTCAAGTCAGGTGCGCCAACAGCAGGGTTACCCTTACCATCAGTACCGTGACACGCTGCACACACTACAAAGCGCGCTTTACCAGCCTCTGCTTCACGTGCGTTTACGCTACGACCAGAAAGGCTAAGCGTGTAGCTAACTACTTCTTTTACGCCTTCTTCGCCAAGAGCGTCTTTCCAACCTGGCATTTGACCGACACGACCATGCATGATGGTAGTAACGATAGCTTGTGGTTCACCACCATATAGCCATGCGTCATCAGTTAGGTTCGGGAAACCTTTCTGACCACGTGCATCAGAGCCGTGACACTGAGAACAGTTTTGTAGGAACAAACGTTGGCCCACTTTGATTGCATCGGCATCTGATGCAATGTCAGGGACAGAACGTAGACCGTTTTCGTCGTGAGCTAACTTTCTGAAAGCTTCACCAAAGTAGGTGTCAGCATCATCAAGTTCTTTCGCGTATGCGTCTAACTGTTTGTTTGCTTGCGCAGCAGCGATTGCAGAGCGAGACTCTTCTACGCTACGAACTGTTTGGTTTGAACTCGTCCAACCTAGTAGACCTTTAAAGTTGCCAAGGCCTGGGTATAGAGCTAGATAAACAGCTGCAAACACAATTGTGCTAACGAAAAGGTATGTCCACCATTTAGGTAGCGGGTTATTAAGCTCACGAATACCATCGTATTCATGGCCCATATCCTGACCTTCTTCTACACCTGTTTTATCGTTGGAACACCAACGAAGTAAGGCTGCACAGCCAATCAATGTACCGATTGTGATTACTGTTACCCAAATACTCCAGAATGTACTCATTACTTCGTCACTCCTTGATTTTTATCTTTCGCAGGTGCTTCATCAGCGAACACTAGGTTTGCATCTTCGTCGAAGCGCGACTTACGATTTTTACCGAAAGCCCACCAAACGATGCCGATGAAACAAGCAAAAACAGTAACAGTCCAAACACTTTGAAATGTAATAATGTCCATAATTATTCCTTATTTCATTGCGTGGCCAAGCGATTGAAGGTAAGCGATGATTGCATCCATCTCTGTTTTTCCTTCAACATCTTGTTTAGCGTTAGCAATTTGTTCGTCTGTGTAAGGAACACCAAATTGATTACGGAAGATTTCAAGCTTCTGTTTAGTCAATTTGCCATCAAGTACATTCTCAGCAAGCCATGGGAAACCAGGCATGTTTGATTCAGGAACAAGTTCGCGAGGGTCGATAAGGTGAACGCGGTGCCACTCATCAGAGTAACGATCACCAACACGCGCTAAATCAGGACCAGTACGCTTAGAACCCCATAGGAATGGGTGTTCCCAAACGCTTTCGCCAGCTACAGAGTAGTGACCGTAACGTTCAGTTTCAGAGCGGAAAGGACGAATCATTTGGCTGTGACATACGTTACAACCTTCGCGAATGTAGATATCACGACCTTCCATTTCCAGAGCAGAGTAAACACGTAGATTTTCTACAGGTTCAGTAGTCTGCTTTTGGAAAATAAGTGGGGTAATTTCTACTAAAGCACCAAAACTGATAGCAATAACGATAAGAATCGCTAGTAGGCCAACATTCTTCTCTACCAACTCATGGCGATTATTTGAATTTGAGCTCATTCTAAATCTCCTTAAGCCGGTTGAGGGATAGCTTTAAGGCTATCTTTAGGTGCAGAAACAGTTTTGTACGTGTTGTATGCCATTAAGAACATACCAGATAGGAAGATGAAACCACCTAAGAAACGTACAAAGTAGAACGGGTAAGACGCTTCTACAGATTCAACGAAGCTGTAAGTTAATGTACCGTCAGAGTTAACTGCACGCCACATCAGACCTTGCATCACGCCAGAGATCCACATTGCTACAATGTAGAAAACCGTACCAATCGTTGCTAACCAGAAGTGAACATTGATTAGGGATACAGAGTACATACGCTCTTGACCAAATAGTTTAGGAACTAAGTGGTAAACCGAACCAATAGAAACCATTGCAACCCAACCTAACGCACCAGAGTGAACGTGACCGATAGTCCAGTCCGTGTAGTGAGATAGTGCGTTAACCGTTTTGATTGCCATCATTGGGCCTTCGAAAGTCGACATGCCGTAGAATGATAGAGAAACGATTAGGAAACGTAGGATTGGGTCGTAGCGAAGCTTATGCCACGCACCAGATAGAGTCATAATACCGTTGATCATGCCACCCCAAGATGGAGCAAACAGAACCAAAGACATAACCATACCTAGAGATTGAGTCCAGTCAGGAAGTGCAGTGTAGTGTAGGTGGTGAGGACCAGCCCAGATATACAGAGACACGAGAGCCCAGAAGTGAACAATCGACAAACGGTAAGAGTAAACAGGGCGACCAGCTTGTTTAGGAACGAAGTAGTACATCATGCCTAGGAAACCAGCTGTCAATAGGAAGCCTACCGCATTGTGTCCGTACCACCATTGCACCATTGCATCGATCGCTCCGGAATAAATCGAGTACGATTTAAACGCAGAGACAGGAACAGCTAGGCTGTTAACGATGTGCAACACGGCAACCGTGATAATGAAGGCTCCGAAGAACCAGTTTGCTACGTAAATGTGCGATGTCTTACGTTTAATCATGGTTCCGAAGAACACGACCGCATAAGCTACCCACACAAGAGTAATAGCAATATCGATTGGCCATTCAAGTTCTGCGTATTCTTTACCAGAGGTTAAACCTAACGGTAAAGTAATTGCAGCGGACAGGATAATCGCTTGCCAACCCCAAAAGGTAAAGGCTACGAGAGGGCCACCAAAGAGACGCGTCTGACAGGTACGTTGTACAACATAATATGATGTTGCAAACAGCGCACTTGTACCGAACGCAAAAATAACCGCATTAGTATGCAGGGGACGTAAACGACTGTACGTCAACCACGGCGTATCAAAGTTTAGCTGTGGCCAAACTAATTGAGCGGCAATCAAAACACCAACGCCCATACCGACAATACCCCACAAAATTGTAACTAGGGTAAATTGACGGACGACCGTATAGTTGTAGTTTTGTTCAAGCTGCTTTTCTTGGCTCATTTGCATGCTTCCAATTTCTTATTTACTACACTTTACTTCCAACACGACTCACGTCGTAATGCCACCCAAATTAGAAAAGGAAATTCAGCCTATTCAGGGCTTTATTTCCACTTGCTGATTTTAAAAAAAAGTGGCATTTTCAACGCGACACTATACTTGAATTAACAAATCAATGACAGAGTAGTAACCTTACGCTTGGTCTGGAATTGGGTTTTTATTTAAAAACTTTGAACTTTGTAACAAGGAGTAAAGATTATAATGGCGGCACAAAAGCTAACAAAAGGCAGGCTTGTTCAAATTATCGTCATGTTGGTTATTTTAATAGCTGCATTTACTTGGAGAACAGTAACATACGATAATAACGAAACAGTAAACTGTATAGTTTCAAAACCTTGTAAATTTGGTATTGATAATCATAATGTTTCAGTTTCAAGCAATAACCTAGGGTATTCGATCGAAACATCTAAAACTGGCAAATTTATCATTAGCTATAATGAAAGCGGAATTCTGGAAGAAAAAGGACCATCAAATTGGCTGTTACAAACTAGTGATAAGACCTCCTCAATAACGGTTACATTTCCACAACAGGTGAGCACGTTTTCTGTAAACCTTTCTAAGGAGTAACAGAGAGAAACTGGGGCACACCTCGGTTCTTTTGATAGAAACATGTACCAAATCAGTGAAACACAATGCATTAAAGTGTTATAAAGAGAGCATTAATAAAGTTACCCAGAATCTATGAAATTTCTATCAAAAGTCTCTTACTCCCTAGACGATAAAATCGCAGTAGATGAGTTGCTCAGCGGGGTGGAAAACCCTGACGATATTGCTTGTCTTATTTGCTACTGCACAGAAGAGTATTCGACACTCGCTGTGCAGAGATATTTCGTAGATGCTCTCCCGAACACTCCCATACATGGCTGTACTACTTGTCACGGCATTATGACCGAAACTGGTTTTCATTCTGGTCCAGTCATTGGCGTCCTCATTATTTATGACTCGGGGATCAACGCCTATGGTACGGGAATCGAACATTTCAGCGACTCCATAGACCGCAGTACCTTCAGCGCGATAGACAAAGCACTCAAGAACGCCAACCGAGAAGGTGAAATTCCTGATCTTATCTTGCTGCATTCCACACCGGGTAACGAAGAAAAGGTGATGGCGGCTATCGATAAGAAATTTGGTACTGAAGTGCCAATTATTGGTGGCAGTGCTGCAGACAACCAGGTTTCCGGAAATTGGAGTATCTTCACCGAAGAGTCGCTGTCTATAAATGGTGTGTCTTTAACGGTAGTGTTTGCGTCTCAGTCCATCTATTCCTCTTTCAGCGCGGGTCATACGCCTACGCGGTATTCAGGCACCGTGACCAAAGTAAGAAACCGAATTTTGTTGGAGATAGACCACAGGCCAGCCGTCACCGTTTACAACGAATGGACTAATTTCCACTTAGATGGCAGTGATGATGGCTACATATTCGAAAAGTCGTCAGTCTACCCATTAGGCAGGAAAGTCGGCTCTTCTTACGATTACCCATATTTCAAATTGTCTCATTCGATCAGAGAGACGGAGTGTAATGGGATTGAGCTGTTCACAGACATCAGTGAAGGCGACACCATCTACCTGATGCAAGGGTCTAAGCAGCAGTTGATTAGCCGCGCCGCGAATATCATTCACTCCTCATACTACAACGACATGGATCTTGAAGAGAAACTAGGGGCGATCAATATCTTTTGTGCAGGCTCAATGTTGAACCTTAAACAAGATATGGATGAGGTTTGTGACCAAATAAATCAAGCACTTAATGGGCTCCCATACATATGTCCATTTACGTTTGGTGAACAAGGCAGGCTCTCTGGTGGCGAGAATGCACACGGGAATTTAATGGTATCGTCTGCAACGTTTTATAGGTTGAAAAAGTAATGGGTTCTGAAGGTCAAGAAGCGCTGCAAGAAGCACGTATTGAACTGCAAAAACTAAAAGCCCGTGAGCGAAAGCTGGCTGAAGAGAACAGGGTGATCTTATCAACCATCTCTGCGATCAGTAAGGCAAGTAACATATCTGAGATATTCTCCAGTCTCGAGTTCGTGCTCAAAAAATACATTAAGTTTGATGACTTTATCGTGGTATCAAGGGTAGGGAACGAAGGCAGTTTCAAAACCCTGCTAAGCAATAACAAAGTCTTCGAACAGATGAATTGGAGTGATTGTGGCAAGTTATCTCGAGTGATCAATGGAGAATGCGCCATCCTTTTTGAACCCAAGTCTCTGGGTGAATTCAATTCCTTACATCCCATTATCCTCGATCAAATCAACTCTGTTCTAATTACTGGTATCGATAGCGGACTAACACAATCCGTCATCATCTTTATCCACTCGAATACCAAGCACTTTAGTATTGAAACTAAGGCCACACTAAACCGTTTTCGACCGTTGATAGAGCGTGCTGTTTTCGATATTGAGAACAAAGAAAAGCTTGAAGCAACCGTTCGAGAACGTACCGCAGAGCTTGTCACAGCAAGAAAAGACGCAGAAAGAGCCAACAAGGCCAAGTCTGAATTCCTCGCGATGATGAGTCATGAATTAAGAACACCGCTAAATGCCATAATTGGCCTAATAGACACCCTAAAATCCACATCATTGAACGAAGAACAACAGTCTATACTGCTTAATATGAGCACATCATCTGAGCTATTGCTGGCAATTATCAGTGACGTATTGGATTTTTCTAAGATTGAATCTGGGTGTTTCTCGTTGGCTCCTCAATGGAGCGACGTAAGAGACACTGTAACTTTTGTATTATCTGAACAAAAGAAGACAGCAGACGATAAAGGTTTGCCGCTAACAATAACCAGCGATATTCCTGAGGGTGAACTGCATTACATCGACCCGAGCCGCTTGGCACAGATCCTATTTAACTTGATTGGTAACGCGATTAAGTTTACTGAGCATGGGCATGTTCATGTTTCTATCAAGTACCAGCAGAGCTCTTTCTATATAACGGTGGAAGACACAGGGATTGGCATTAGCTCGCAACAACTTTCGTCGCTGTTCAGTCCATTTGTGCAAGCTGATAGCACAATCACACGCAGATTTGGTGGCACCGGTTTAGGCTTGGCTATCACTAAAAGACTGGTTGAGCTAATGCGCGGGCGCATATCGGTAGAGAGTGAGCCTGGAAAAGGTTCCAAATTTGAAGTACAGCTACCAGTGCTTACTAGAGTTACGAATAATCTGGCTAACAACGAAGATGAATCTTCACGAAAGTTGAGAAGCCGTTATTCAGTGTTAGTTGTCGAAGACAATCCAACCAATCAAATGGTGATCAAATTAATCCTAACGCGACAAGGCCATGAAGTTTTCATCGCAAGCAACGGTGAGGAAGCGATTGGTTTTGTGGAAAGAGCCAATGACTCGATAGACATTATCTTAATGGATGTATCGATGCCGGTCATGGATGGATTAACCACAACCAAATACATGAGAGACGCGAACATCAAAACACCAATCGTTGCGCTAACAGCACACACATCAGTAGAAGACAAATGTTCGTGCTTAGATGTCGGCATGAATGATTTCGTGACCAAGCCAGTAAGAACTAAAGAGATCACAGAAGCAATTGATCGATTAATGCTTGAAGTCTAATAAACGTATTCTTAATCGAAGATTAGGAAATATGTTTATTAGGTATTTTATGGTAAATAGCCTTACTGTTAAATAGAACATCGATTTGGTAGATAAACAAGAGGCAGGGCATCGCACAAAGATACCTGCCTTATAAATACCAAACACCATTTAACATAATATGCATAATACGCACTTAGGCTA
>NZ_JBFRJM010000043.1:0-16252 GCF_041468865.1 Vibrio sp. 10N.286.52.C3
CCTGTTAACAGGTCGGCATCGGTGAAGATTAACGTGCCATCTTCCTCGATTTCAAACGTTTTATCTTCAGGAACAGGCGCGTCATTAATCGGGCGTACCGTTAAATCAATTGCGCTGCTAATCGTTTCTTGGCCGTCACTGATGTCGAAAGTAAGGTCAAGTTCACCATTAAAATCAGCTGAAGGAACAACGGTGAAAGTACCATCACCATTGTCTTGAACTGTTGCATCATCACCAACTTGAACGTTAGAAGCAACAAGCTCGTCCCCATCTACATCACTTGCGTATTCGAGTAATTGTTCTTGAGTGAATGTTATGGAGCCATCTTCATCCATGATGTAAGCCAGATCTTGTTCAGCTTCTGGCGCATCATTTTCACTTTCCACTTTGATTTTAAACGTTTCGCTTACCGTTTCAGAATCAAAGTCATCCTCTACTTCGCTAATGGTCTCTTCGTCAGAAGCTTGAACATCAACTGCAAACGTCTCTTCTACTGTTTGTGAATCTAGCTCATCACCAACTTGTTGGTCACCCGACTCTGAAGATGTCGCACTCGGCGCTGCTGAAGTACGCGCAGCTTGGCCTTGTTCTTCATTACCTTCAGCGTCTACACCACCTGTCGCAGCCTCTGCGATATCACCACCTACAGCTTGTGCGCCCGCTCCAGCACCGCCACCACTGCCAGCAGCGTTATCCGAGCCAGCTTCAGAAGCGGCTCCACCAACTACATTGGATTGTGCAGCGTCTGAATCTCCATCACTTTCTGGCGTCTCTTCTTGCACAGCCGCACCAGAAACAGAGGCATCTTCAGCATTACCTGCACCACTCGGATTTTCGTCTAAAGCCTGGTTAACTTCGTCTGCCGCATCCGCATTTTCAGCACCCGTCGCTATTGTCGACGCAATCGTGTTTTGTTGATTTTGTTGATTCTGCTGTTGGGAGGGCGTACCCGCGTCGTTCGTGTCCGTTTGTTCTACCGCGTCATTTAGATCTTCATTTTGATTGTTTTGGTTATTTTCGCCTGCCATTACAGCCTCCGTTGCTACTAGCTAACTGATCGTATTTATAGAGGCATTAAAGGACATCATTTTGAAAAACCAATTTTTTATACAACATTTTTCATAATTTCTTTTTAAAGAGAAAGAATCAAAAAAAATTTGAAAACTGCCTTTAAAGATCCTTAGTTATTGTGATTAAAGCAATTAAGGCAGTGGAGCGATGATAGACATGACGAATTTGTTGCGCTCGGTCGACAACAACCACAAAGGGCTGCAATTGCTATTAGGCGACTTTTACAATGACTTTTCTGACGCAGCCCTAAATATAGAAGCGCTTCATAACGGTAATCATTTTGATGAACTCAATAGTTACTCAAAACGATTGAAGACCATCTTAACGTTGCTTTGCGACCAAGACCTTCCGCCAAAAATGGCCAAATTGGAACACTTGAGTAGACACGAGTTTCCTGCGCCGGAAGATCTAATAGAGGATGTAAAAACTGAATTGCACAACGTCAATCGACAAATCAACCACTTGTTGGATATTAAGGAAGTAATAGATGGCAAGTAACCGAGGTCAGTCATGAGCAATAACCAAATAGAACATCACCTCAGAAAAGCACTCGTTTCCAATAACGAGCCTTCTAAGGTCACAGCTGATGACACTATTGTGCTTGCTAGTGCCATGACCAGCGTTCACAAAACGTTGCTCATTATATTCTTGCTCGCTTTGGTCGCTATTGCGGTGGCGTCACAAGCACGTATCGATATTGTTGTTTCTGTACGTGGCGAACTGCTATTGGAATCGGATGTTGAGAAAGTTCAGCATTTAGAAGGCGGGATATTAGAAGAATTATTAGTCAGAAAAGGGGAAGTCGTTTATGAGGGCCAACCTATCGCTCGAATACGCTCACTTGACCGTAACACTCAACTTGATACCGTCAATACTGAAATTATTCAGATAGAGCTCGATAAGATTCGTTATGAAAGCTTACGCGACATGATAGAGCCTAACTTCGACGCTTTCATTGAGAAATACCCTGAGCAAGTTCAGGTCAACATGAATACCTGGAGACAAGAATTCTCTAAAAACCGTTCAAATGAAGAACTCATTACACACGATATTAAGCACAAGAACTCGTTGATCAGTTCAATGTTAAAGCGTCGCAAAAGTTCAGAGAATCAACTCTCTCTGATACGTAAGCAGCTCAACATCAAAAACACCCTCTATAAAGAAGAGATGGCGTCTTATGTCGACGTTCTTAACATGAAAGTACAAGAGTCGAATATGGTGCGTGAGATTGAGAACCTTGACGAATCTGTGATGAATGAGCGTTTCCAACTCGACAAACTGGAAAAGCAACACCGTGACTTGGTTGAGAATCGAAACTCTGAGTACCAAGCACAAATCATTCAAGCGAACAAAGACCTCAAGCTAAAGCGAATCTTACAACCGCAGCATTCCGACAAGGTTGATCGCCTAGTCGTCTACTCGCCAGTCGATGGTGTGGTCGATAAACTTCACTTCAATTTCCGTTCTGCTGTGATTCCGCCAGGAGAAAGTATCGCCGATATTGCCCCAATAAATAATTCGTTACACGGTGAAGCGAAGATCCCACGTAAAGACATGGGATTTGTCGAAATTGGTCAGGCAGTGAAAGTAAAAATGGATACCTATAACTTTGCAAAATACGGGTTTGTTGAGGGAACCATCGCCTCAATCAGCCGTTCATCATACGAAGAAGAAGACGCTGAATTCTATTTAGCTGAGATTGAAATTGACCGAAACTTTCTTGAACGAGGAGGCACTCAATACAAGTTATCACCTTACATGGAGTTTACCGCTGATGTGAAAACAGGCTCGCGTCGCGTGATCGAATACGCTGCGAAACCGGTGATGTCAGCCATCGAGGATGCTTTCGATGAGAGATAATCAATGAGCGGTAAACCTTCGTACAATATTTCCATACCCGCCCTACGTCTAAGCATACTATTTAGCGTGGTATTGGCTGCGCTCGCTTTCTATTTATACTGTTCTTGGTCAAAAATAGATTCAGTCGCACAAGTGCAAAGCGCCCCACTGCTCATACAAGCCCAGAAGCTTAATCAGACCATAGAACAAGATATTCAAACTCTGCAACAGTGTTTAAGTACCAACACTTGCGGCACTAACCAATTCAACCTGGTTAACTTGAAGCTTGAAATTGATGAATTTCGCTCTTTAGCCTCGTTGAACAAAACCGAGTTCAGCTTGGTTGGGGCAACTGAATACACACAACTGGAATTGGCGATTAATCGTTTCTCCGATAGCGCAAAAACACGTAACGACGTATTAGGCTTGTACCTTTCATTGACCAATAACTATCTGCAGATGGACGACAACTATCGCACCATGTTTAACAACCATGCGAATGACTTGATGTCTGAGAAGAACGAGTTCTTTATCTGGTTGTTTATGGTGGTCGTGATATTGGCTGTGATTACGATTCTATCCAACTCAGTTGCTATGTTGAAGCTAAAGAAATCCAGTTCTAACGAACGCGAAATCGACTATGAATTCGATGCCCTGTATCAAGAGCTGAAGCAGCTAGATTTACAACGTCTTGAAGAGCTTCTTAATGAAGTTAGCATCAACCCCAAGCAGCGTCAGATTTACTCTCATCTCAAACTTATTTTCAGTAAATTAGAAGACCAAAAGCGCAATAACGATCTCTACAAACAGTTGTATGCGCTGATCGGTTATGAGATTCGCGGAATTACAAACACCATCAACGGTGGCGTCCAATATCTGGTTCAAGAAACCGATGAAAACGGCGTGTTGATGGCGAACGATATTACCTCTGCGTGTAGCACACTATCTGAGTTAGCAGAAAACTATAATCGCTTGATATCACAGGGTACGGAAAGCAAGTCGAAAGAGTTCTCTTTACTGAGTGTGTTATCTGAATTAATGATTCATATCAGTGCCAAAGTACAACGTAATGAAAGCCAACTTGACTGTTTTATCTCTGACAACTTACCCAATCGTGTAGAAGGTCAATCCACCAGCTTGTTCTGGATATTGTTCCTGCAGCTTTCCAATGCCATTCAACTCAAATCAAATAAGAAACTGTTTGTAACGATTGAATCGGGTGCGGCTTCAGACATGGAAAATACCCGTGTCACCATCAACCTCAACTTCTTATCAACACTGGATGTTTCTGTTGCCAAGCTCAACAAACTCCATTGGAGCGCACACAAAGACCATACAGCCAGCACAGATGACTTAGCGAAAAGCGTTCTGAAGGATTACGGATATTACGAGAGCCACTGGTTCCAGTCAGGGGCTCAGGAACGTTTTCAGATCGAGCTTGATCTTAAGGCTAAGAACTTCCACACAGAGAAAACTCGCTTTGATGGCAAGCGTTTACTCTTGTGTGCTAATACTCAAGTTCGCATCGATGTGATGAAGAAAATGCTCAGTAACTTGGGGCTTGATATCACCGAGATTCGCACTGCAAATGAGCTTTTCTCAGCAGCGAAAACGTTCGGTGATTACGATGCGATTATGCTCACCGATACCTTTGAACCCAACAAACTGCCCTCACTAAGTAAGACTGTGAAATCTCAGCTTAAGAACCACCCAAATACCAAGTTACTGTTGTCAGTGACCAACACTCAGCAAGCACAAGAGTGTCATAGCTTCGTCGACAAAATCATCAACGCCCCTGCTATCCCTTATGAGTTCATTCCAAACCTACTCACCATTATGGAAGCGGAAGCATCGGAAGAACAGATGGAGAACAGCTCATTCCTGATCGTAGAGGATGACCGAGTTCAGCAGATTTTACTGAAACGAATCTTGACCAAGCAAGAATACGAACCCGACATGGTTGGCGATGGCGCCGATGCTGTGAAGCACTTCATGAATAAGCGCTCTGACATCATCTTCATGGATTGCATCATGCCGGGGATGGGCGGCATCGAAGCAACAAAACGTATTCGCCAATTCGAACAACAAAACGAGAAAAACCCTTGTACCATCATAGGTGCAACCGCATTGACCAGCAGTAACGAACACCAGGCTTGTATTGAGGCCGGAATGGATTACGTGATCAGCAAACCTTATAAAAGCGACCAAATCATCAAGGTGATCAACAAGTATGTGGCGGTACAAAAACTTAACTAGCAGCATCATGGCTGCGCTTGTATTAAGCACGACACCTTCAGCATCGGCGACTACCCTGCTTGAAGCGGTAGAGCTCGGCCTGCAAAACAGCCTGTCTCTTCGCGCTAGTGATAAGGGCGTGGAAGAAAACGAGTACAACATTGGTATCAGTCGCTCTAAGTTTCTGCCTTCACTCAATGGTGCTGCCGATACCACATGGAACGAGAATGAAACCTTGCTATCGAGCGTACCCGATGAAACCTCTAGCTATAACTCAAACAGCTACAGCCTTTCGTTATCGCAATCCATATTCAACCTTGGTGACATTTTCAAATATGGGACAGCAAAGCTCGACTTCAATATCGAAGAGATTAAACACGAGAACAAAATCCAAAGCACCATCTCTGAAATTGGCTCACAGTACTTTGAGTATTTGAAAAACAACGCACAGATAAAAGCGACTAAGGTCGAACTTAAATCGTCTGAGACGCGTGAACATCAGATGCGACGCAATGTGGAGCTCGGCAATACAGCCGCTAGTGAGCTGTACGAAGTAATAGCTCAGAAAGAAGGTGTGTCGAACCGATTAAGAACCTTGCAGAAAGATCGTCGCGTCATTCTCAACGGGCTCTCTATTCAAATTCAATACCCTATTACTCCGTCGCAAGACATATACGAAAGCGTGCCTTTAAAAGAGATCAACGAAACAGAACAACGCACGATCATGGATCAGGCGTTAAAGCTGAATAACGATTTATTGGTAGCAAAGAAAACCGTAGAGAGAAGCCGCAGAAGCTTAAAAGAGAGCGGTTCGAACTTCTTACCGACCGTATCGCTTTCAGCCAGCTATCGACACGATGACGCCAATAACTTCGACAAAACCGACATTACAGCGACAGGCGAAAGTAACTCAACCAGTGTTGGGTTAAACCTAGCAGTTCCTATCTTGTCTGGTGGCTCTGATTACTACGGCTATCAAAAATCATCGACGGCCATCGAACGTACTGAGCTGCTTTACCAAGATTCGCTTTACACCACACGTAACAGTGTGAATACCTCCGTGCTCAACATTAACGATTTCTCGCAGTCTATAAGCAGTTACGAAAACATCATTCGCGCCAACTACGCGTCTTATAAAGGGATCCAAAGAGCCTACCAATTGGGCACGCGTACTATCACCGACTTGCTGGCGGCGGAAAGTAAACTATTCAGCGCCTTAAGAGACTACGAAAGCGCACGATACGACTACATCATCGAGACCATCAAGCTTGAGCAAATTAAGGGAATACTCTCAATTCAATCTATCGAAAGCGTGATGCAATTAATGAGCGATATTGAGGGACGAGACAATCAAGATTTGGTGCCTAAACATCTTCTCTCAACGGAGTCGTTGAGGAAAGGAGGTCGCAATGCAAACTGAGCAGTTTTCGCAAAAGATCAACATGGCAGATAAGTGTTATCTGACTTTCTCAACGATAATATCGACCCTGTTTGGTTTGGTACTGCCCTTCTCCATTCTGATCATTTTTGACCGAGTGTTACCCAACCAAGCACAAGATACTCTGTTCTTATTGTTCGCGATTATCTTGATTTCTATCTTCCTCGACTATCACTTAAAAAATCAGGAAGAGAAGATTTCCTCTGTCATCATGAGGCAGTTTGAGACCAACTTAACCAATAAGGTATTTCAATCCATCTGTTTGGCGGAAATCTCTAAGTTCCGACGTTTGGAGCCAGGCGAATACCTAGAACGAATCTCAACCATTCCTGAATTGAAAACCTTCTTTGGTGGCGAATCGGTTCGAGCGCTTATCAACCTTGCTGTTAGCGTGATTACTATACTTATCATCGGTCTCATCAACATATGGGCAGGTATCACCCTTCTAATTGCCTCGGCTGTCTTAGCGATTTTCGCTTGGAGTCTTTCCAAACAGAAAATTGGTAGCTTGCAGAATAAGTCAGACATCGAAGGGTTAACTACCTCCAAAATCATTGAGATCATCTCTAGCCCGCTTGATATTAAAGCGCGAAACATGGAGTACCGCGTTGAAAGCCTGATGACACAAATGGTCGAAGAGCGTGAAGTGGAGAACATCAAATATGAGCAAATCGAGTCGAACTTTGGCTTGATTTTGGCGCTCATCCAACAGCTATCCATTGCTTGCGTTGTTGTGGTCTTGGCGACTGCCGTAATCAATATGGAATCGAGTCAAGGCATCATGGCCGCGATCATCATGCTAACCAACCGTTACTTTGCGCCATATCAACAGGTAATGAGAACCGCGAGCCGCTGGGAGTTAAACAAACTCCATATTCAGCGTATCGTTGACCTCCTTGAATTGGCCGCCTCTGTTGAACACCAACATGAAACAACAGAAGTAGAACGTATCTCGGTTAAGTATTCTGAAAAGCAGCGTATCGAGTTCGAACTCGGACAAGCCTATTTGCTGACAGGGAAAAGTGGTTCAGGTAAGACCCACCTCGCTAACTGTATTACGCGTCAGAACAGTGATAGCAAACTAGATATCATGATTAACGACACGCCTTTGGATGACGTCAATTACAACGTTTGGCGTAACAGTGTTCTGATGGTTGATAAGACCAGTTCGTTCGTAGAAGGGACGATTATCGATAACCTCACCTGTTTCCGCCCAAGCTTGAATAACACGGCGTTTGCACTGTGTGAAACCATGAACATCAAAGCTCAAATTGATGGGCTTCCTGCCGGTTTTTATACAGAACTCAAAGGCCATATGCGTAACCCATTCTCACGCCAAGTTGGCTATGCTCTGTTATTAGTCCGTGCCCTGCTCGCCAGTAAGCGCGTATTGATATTTGATGACATCGACTGTGTGTTTGATGAGGAATTTGCACGAATGGTTCTCACCAGTACGGCTTATCGAGCCAACGACAAAATCTTGATCATCGCCAGTAATAAAATGGACAAACTCAACCACCGCCTCAAACGCGTAAAACTTACCGGAGGTGACCAATGAGTATCTTAGTCGACTTCAATAATGTACCGCAACGTGTCTTGGATTTTGAATCCAGCGGATACGACGAACGTTACAGTCAATCGCCACTTATCCGCGGTTTGGCCTACACCTTGATAGCACTCGAATGGGAAGGCACACCTGCGATACTCAGCGATGCTTTTATTCCGAAACACAAAGACAGCGACAGCTTTACAGCAACCATAGAGCGTCTTGGGTATCGCTGTGATGTGACCAAATTAAAGACACTCGAGAATATAGATAAACACCCTCAGCCATGCTTTATTGAAATAGAGAATCTAAGTGCGATTTTCTTAGGCACCAAAGATGGAAAGTTGCTGCTGTTTGATTACACGAACAACAACACCATTGAATACCCAATGTGCAAAAAGCCCTGTTTGCTGATTGCGATTAGCGAATATTCTCGTCTGTTCCGCGAGCCACCTCCGGAATCGCAAGACAGAAGCAATTGGATTAAATACGCTTTCTATCGTTATAACAATGAACTTAAAAGCCTGATCATTCTCAGCTTCGTCATCAGTATTCTCGGTGCATTGCAGCCATTCTTTATTATGAGTGTATATAACTTCGCACTGACTTCGAGCTCCGAAGCCACACTCTATTGGTTAACCTTATTCGCCATTATTGTTGGCTTCTCGGAGTATTTCTTTAAAAAGATGCGGGTAAATATCATTGCCACGTCCGGTAAAGATCTCGCCGTGCACATCTCGCAAGCCGTTATATCTAAGCTGCTGTGGCTACCTTATGCGATGACATCTACAGCTGGGGTCTCTTCTCAGTTAGCGCGTTTGAAAGATATCGATACCTTCCGACGCTTGGTGACCGCAGAATCAACGCTTAGCTATTTTGATATGCCGTTTGTGATTGTATTTATCATCGCCATTGCTCTGATGTCTGGTACAGCGGCATTAGTGGTGATGGGTGGTTTAATCCTGATGTTAGTGTTCTGTATTTACTCTCGCTATATCTACTCGCAAGCCACATCCAAAAGTTCGCGCGCCAATGCGATGGTCTCGTATCAATGGAATGAAATTCTTCGTGGTATCAAGACTATCCAAGGCCTGCCTTTACTTCGTGTCGTTCAATCTCGATTCAGCGCATCGCATATGCAAAGCACCAGCGATGCAGAGAACGTTGCCGTAACGAACAGTAAGATTCAGGCCGCTGGTGGCAGTTTGATTCAAGTGATTGGTACAGCAAGTATCGTGACCGCGGTAATCGGCGTGATGGAAGGTACTTCTGATGCGGGTGCCATGCTCGCAACCGTTATTTTGGTTTGGAAAGCGTTAGGCCCAATCATGGGTATCTATAACTCAATTTCCAAGTTCCAATCGATCAAGGCTTCATCAGCACAGATAAACAACCTGATGTCGATGAATGACGACAAATTGACCTTAGAAAAAAGCCCACCTATTCGCCTGTTCCAAGGAAGCATTGTGGGCAGCGGTGTCAGTCACCGATATGCAGGAGCGGCGACCGGCTTAACCAACCTTGGTTTCAAAGTGCCACCCAGTGCCAAAGTGGTCATTTGTGGCCCTACGGGCTGCGGTAAAACCACCTTAATTTCAATCATTGCTGGGTTAGAAGACCGCTATCAAGGCGCTGTATCTGTCGATGGTTACAACATTAAACAGTTCAATAGCTACCGTTATCGCACCTCGATTAACTACATCCCTTTTAATTTGCATATTTTTGAAGGCTCACTCGAGACCAACTTCATTCTACACAACGGGCTGATTCCAACAGACAAGATGCAAGAGATGGTGAGCTTCTTCGAGTTAGATGAATGGCTTCCGGAAGGCTTAGCTACTCAGTTAAGCGTGGATAAATGCAAAAGTCTCCCGAATGGAATTCAACAAAAATTGCGTCTGGCACTCGGCTTAGGTAACTGTGAGCAATCTCTGATTATTATTGATGAGCCATTCAATGGTGCAGAAAATGAAAATGCGCAGTACTTTAACCGTTTGTTCAGCGATAAGTTGCTGAATAAAACAGTCATTTTTTCGACCAACGACCCTGGTTTGATCGCAACATCAAACATGAGTTTAGTGTTAGAGCCGGATGGAAATTTGAAATATTTTGGCTTAACAGACAAATACTTAAACAGCTTAAGCTAAAACCTCAACGCTTAATCACAATTCGCTATTTAGGGAAATGGATATAATTGACAAATTCATAAGCGAGAGGGATGATTCGCCCCAATACCACAGGTAACAAGGAAGAATATGTACACATTCGTTGCAGACAAGCTTGATGTAGCTTACTTATCCGCAATTCCTGAAAACCACCAACTTCAGGAGTGCGATGTACCTGAAGAAGAGATGGAGCTTCGAGAGATCGTTGAGGTTTGGTATGAGTCTGCCTTCCTACCCGCTTTCAATCTTCAGAAAATAGACATTGAGAACAAAGCAGAGCTCACCATCGTACAAATGCACGTATTCAGCAATGATACGAGCACACTCGCCTTCCTACTAAAAAACAGAGTGTATCGCGCCGCACTTAACAGAATGCTCGGTATTTGGACATTAGAACCCTCTGCAAAAACCGTATTAGAGCAACTTCTTTTCGAATTAAGCCTCGATAACAATCGTCCTCATTAGTAAGCTTTTTAAGTGATTCATCAATAAGCATAAAATTAAACAAACTGCCAAACGCTATAAATTACTAATAAAAGAACGCATTTCAAAATAAGCTCTGGAATCACAAGAACTTATACCTCTCCCACACTTACGTAAAATTTACCGTTTCAAAGTTTCCATATCGGCATTTTTATTCTACTGTTTTTATATAACGACAGTTGGATGGATCCTTATATGGCGATTACGGTTTGGAATAACCTTTCAGTCAAACATAAACTCTTTGGCTTAGTTCTACTTCCCATTTCATTATTACTCTTCCTAGCAGGTAGACAGGCTTATATATTAACGACTCAGTTAACCGATTTTGAACGAACCAATCAGTTATCTGTCTATCTTCAAGATATTTCTATTTTGTATAGAAGTACCTTAGCCTCTAGCCCTGAAGAGTTTGCTACTCAAAGCAACCAAGTAAATGCAGAACTTAAAAACCTGTCTCCCATCATTTTTTTAGACGCATCTGATGAAATGAATCAACTTGTTGCCGATTTCAGCGAAGCGACCTTATCGACGATGCAAGTGACTGACACTTACGATAAATTGGATGCCCTCGAATGGCAGAGCGATTTATACAAGCAACTGTTACTTGAAGTAGAGAAAGTCCCTTTTGAAAACACTAAACGTGAAATTCAACAGCACCTCACTGCCCTTCAACAACTTGAGTGGTTGATGTTTTGGTCGAACGAAGAGTTCAAGCTTGGTAGTTCACTGATTGAGATCTTCCAAATCAGCCAAGAGTACGACCCAGAACTCGCCGAACAGATCAAAACCTTGAGTGAAAGACAGCAATTGTTCTTAGAGCGCTTTGTTTCATTGAACGCCAACGAACATCAAGTTTCTTTGATGGTTGAAGTGTTTCGAAATGATGTGTTTGCTCAAAGCCAAGAGATAAGAAGCGCGCTACTCGACCTAAATACAATCAGCCAACTGACGCCACAAGAAGTGTCTGTCGGCTTAGAAGCGATGAGCGCACGGCTCAACTTATTACAAAGCCTTGGCGGCGTAATCAAGCAAGAGTTTCAACAAGAAGTTGAGCAAGCCATCTATGACGCGCAAATACAACGAACCCTGTTTATTTCAATCGTCGCTTTGCTGGCTGCGATTGTTATGGGTTTAACTCTTAGCTTGGCGAGACAAGTCACTAACAACCTTAATTTGGTGTTAGCTTTCTTAAAAAGCGAAAATGATGACACGCGCCCTTCTTTAGATAAATTAATCCAAGGTAAAGATGAACTCAGTCTGTTTGCTCAGCAAGTTGAACGATTGACCATCGAACGAGAGCTCGCGAAAGAGAGATTGACGGTAGCAAAAGAAGACGCAGAGAGAGCCAAAGAGGATGCCGAACACGCGAAAGACCACGCAATACAAGCCAGCAAAGCAAAAAGTAGCTTCTTGGCCAACATGTCTCATGAAATTCGCACCCCGCTCAATGGTGTTATTGGTATTTCGGAAATCCTCGCAGATACGCCGCTCACACCCACACAGCGTGATTATGTGGATACGATTGAAACTTCATCCCAACTGCTACTTAGCTTAATCAACGATATCTTAGACTTCTCTAAAATTGAGTCTGGCATGCTATTAATCAGCCCGCATTCTGCATCGATTAGAGAGTCGATATACGACATCGCCTCTATTGTGGCACCAAAAGCGAAAGAACAAAAAATATCGGTTAACGTTGATATCAGCCCAGACACACCAGCTCGCGTGATGATCGACGATCACCGCTTAAGACAAATCCTAATGAACTTTATGTCGAATGCAGTGAAGTTTACGGCAGAAGGTGGCGTCACATTATCAATCCAAACGCTCGAACAATCTGACGATAATGTCACCATTCGATTTGCCGTTCGCGACACAGGTATTGGTATCGATTCAAAGCAACAAAAACAAATATTTGAACCCTTCGCTCAAGAGGATGATTCAACAACCAGACAATTCGGTGGTACCGGTCTTGGCCTAGCCATCAGTACACAGTTGGTAGAGCTGATGGGTGGTCAAATTCAACTCGACTCCGTCAAAGGTGAAGGAAGCTGTTTCTACTTCGACTTGGTATTACCTGTTGACTTGATACTGCCAAAACCAAGTACAGCAACGGCTGATATTTATGTGCTGGGTAACGAAAACATGCTCTCCGAGCGAATCGAGTCCGACCTTAACCTTTATGGTTTGAAGGTTACCGATAAAACGAATGATATAACGGCAATTACAGAGCAGCTCTCCACTCAAAAACACACTAAACCTATTACTGTTGTTTTCGCCGAAGATGACGCATTCCTAGCTAATACCCACGCAGATAACTTAGAAAAGCTGCACCAAAACGGCATCACTATCTGTTTGATACGCTCCTTCTTAAGTGAGCCAGCGGATCTTGGTGACAGCGTTACTGCACAAGTCGCACAGCCCCTACTCGGCTTGCGTTTAATTAAAGCTATTGAGCTTTGTGATACACGAGGTTTGGCGGAACTATCAGAAGCAAGCCAGACATCAGTCGAGATCCAACACAAAATCCTCATCGTTGAAGACAACAAGATCAACCAAAAAATTGCTGGTCTTCATGTCGGTAAAAGTGGTTTTGAATTCGAGTTCGCTAATAATGGTCAAGAAGCTGTGGACATGTTCACCGCTAATCCTCATTACGCGGTGATACTCATGGACTGCATGATGCCGGTTATGAATGGCTTTGATGCAACAAGCAACATCCGAAGAATTGAAAAAGAAACAGAAGCGACGCGACGCATCCCTATCATTGCATTGACCGCCAGTGTCATCGATGACGATATTCAGAGGTGTTTCGACGTTGGTATGGATGACTATGTACCAAAACCATTCAAGTTCGAAATGCTTAAAGAGAAAGTACTCACCGCGGTAGAAGCTATGCCACTACCAGCTTCCTATAAAGCTCAACCTAAGAAACAACCTGCAACTGTCACTCCAATTATCAACGGGGCTGCGACCAAACGTACTTTGCCTGAAGAAGCGGAACAAAACGCAATTCCGAGCAAATCAGAGAGAATCTTGCTAGTCGAAGACAACCGCGTCAATCAAAAAGTAGCTTCTATCATGCTGAAGAAGGCCGGATATGCCTTTGAAATTGCAGACAACGGACAAATTGCCGTTGATATGTACCAGAACGACAGTAGCTTCGACATTATTTTGATGGATTGCATGATGCCTGTTATGGACGGTTTCACGGCAACCAAGGAGATTCGAGAACACGAGAAAAACCAAGGCTTAAGCAAAACTCCTATTATCGCGTTAACCGCTAGTGTTATCGATGATGATATTCAAAAGTGCTTTGATTCCGGAATGGATGGATACGTAGCGAAGCCCGTAAGAAAAGAAAAGCTATTCCATCAAATAGAAAGTGCGACTTGTTAGGAGATACCTCATGGATTGGATTAGAACAATAAAAACACTTCCCCGCAGAGTCATGTTGCCAGTCGCGGTAGGGATATTAGGAAGCTTGCTTTTTCTAAGCCCTGCTCACGCCGCTGAAGATTATGCCATATTTTCTTTAGACTCCGGATTTGAAGAGATATCAATAAACAAAGCGCGAAAGCTCTATAGAGGGAAAACTAAGCACCTCAATGGCAAACGTGTTGAACTGTCTGATTGGCCTGAGAACAGTGCCGAAAGAGAGGACTTTTATCAGCTTTTGCTTGGAAAAAATGCCGCTCAAATGAATGCACACTGGGCTGGTTTATCTTTTTCAGGAAAAGCGCGTTATCCAAGAGAAATCAAAACGGCGTCAACCGACAGCTTAGTCGACTGGCTTGATGACAAACCAAACCGTATTGGTTACTCCCCACTCTCTTCGGTTCCTCAAAATGCCAACGTTCTCTACGTTATAAGTTCGGAGAAATAATATGAAAAAAATAATTACGTCAATGCTATGTGCTTCGATTGCCTCTCCGGCTTTTGCGAACATCGAACTTACCGATAATTTATCCCTGAGTGGCTTTGGCTCAACGTCTTGGGCAACATCGGATAACGATAATCCACTCATCATCAACCACGGTTTTACTGATGAGAGCTGTTACGACTGTGATACCACATTTGGTGTTCAACTCGATTACTTCTACAACTCATTCAAAGCTTCCGTGCAAGTTGTCAAGCCACCCCAATATGATTGGAGTGAACCGCAGCTAGAGTGGGCTTACTTAGGCTATGAATTTAATGACTTTGATGTAAGTATTGGACGCTTGAGGCTGCCACTGTTCCTTGCCTCTGAGTACTACTATGTAGGCCAAGCCTATATGACTGCGAGGCCACCTACAGAGGTGTATAACAGCGTTCTCGGAATCACAGCTTTCAATGGCATAAAAGTGAGCTGGACTCATGATGTAAGCGATGAAGCTACCCTACTACTCTCTCCATTTTTCGGTATTAAAGATAACAATGAAGTCGACTTCAATTCGACAACTGAACTTGAATTTGAAACAAATCGAATGTTTGGTGCCAATCTACAATTGAGTGGAGAAGATTATCGTTGGAATTTGTCATTCCTCGATTCCAATTTTGACCAAACCGTAAAGATTAAAAACATCGGTTCACTTCCAACAGCAGACAACCAACGCATCCAACTTTGGTCGTTAGGTGCTGAGTACGAATTCGGCCAAGCTGTACTTGCCAGTGAAGGGCAAATCAGTGACATCTCGTCCTCGATGTACGCTAGTTTGGGCTACAGAATAGATTTATTCACTCCATACGTCGTTTACGGAGCAGAGTTTGATTCTCACGAACACCTAACAGGAAACAGCTACCTAATTGGTGTGGATTACGATGTGTTACCTAACGTCTCCATCAATGGCGAAGTGCAATATTTTGAGGCTCGTAAAGCAAACGGTGCCTTTGTTGAGAATTTCAACGCACTTACTGGTTTTGATGACAAAGATGCCGTCCTTTATACGATCATGTTGAGTTTCGTCTTCTAACCCAAATCCTTTTCCAATTACGCCAGACGAAACTGGCGAAGAGTTTATGGTAAGTGCAACGAATCCATATGTAAGCAGCACTGGGTATTCGTTACTCAAGCAAGGAGGTAATGCAGTCGATGCAATGGTGGCGATGCAGATGACAATGTCGGTGGTTGAACCGGATATGACTGGGATTGGCGGCGGTACTTTTGCGCTGTTTTACCAAAAAGACAAAGACCAAGATTGATCGCACCAAACCTTATGACCCAACGGGTTTGCTCGTCGAAAAGAAAACCTACGCCGAAATGTTAGTACCAGAGTTCATGCAGCTCGGTTATCCGGTGCATGTCATTCCAGTCGTCAGTGGCTTGAATGCCATTGAAGTCAAAGATGGCAAGATCTATGGCGCGACCGACAGACGCCGTGCATCAAGCTCTATGGGTGAATAATAAAACGAAATGGGCAAGTAACAGGCTTGCCCTTATTTTGTCTTTAGTTGCTTGAACCTCGTCTAAGCAGCAGGGCGGGATCGCACTTT
>NZ_JBFRJM010000044.1:0-11120 GCF_041468865.1 Vibrio sp. 10N.286.52.C3
GAGCTATCGGGTACGCAAGTGGCGATGGATACTCCTAACCAGTTTGATACATCGGTAGCACCTAACGATGGTGCAGAACATGACTCTATGATGCGAGAAAGTGGTACTCAACTAGCATCAACAGGATTTGACGCTCCAAACGATGGACATATGGACCCGAGTACGTCTGACGCAAACTTAGGAGACAACTCTAATAAGTTGGATATTGCGACAGCTTTAACTACTGGCGACAAGACAAATCTTGAAATGGACGCCGATGAAATTATCAATGGCGACAAGCTTGATACTGTAGTTGGCTTTGGAGGTTCAGTAGGAGAAATCGATGGTGACGTGAATTATGATCAAGACACAAAACTAACATAATGCCCATATTGATGACGTTTAATCGATATTTCTAATAACTAAACCCTATTGGTGTATACAAACTCCAATAGGGTTTTTTTTAGGTTTCCGAATGAAGATATATACCACAATCGCATTGATGATCATGTCGTTCGTTTCTGAAGCATATGAGGTTTCAGGGAGAAGTTTATTAATCATGGATGCGCAAACTACGGTTGGCTTAGAAGCTTTAGGTGTGGAAGCCGCTAAAGTTGATGCATTGGAACGAGTTGAGCAAACCATTTCCAAGGGAGACAAATATGGACTTGTGTATTCCTACCAGCCATCCATTCAGAAACTTATTGTCTTAGCTCAGGATAAAGTTGAATGCGATGTTGGCATTTGCTTAGAAACAACCATTAAATTGATAGTCGATAAACAAATTGCTAAGGCTATCACTCAAAGCCTTCATAACAGTGCTAGTGGCATGTCGCAACTTGAGTCAAAGCCCAAAGATGTACTAAGTGCGCAGCTAAACCAATTTACATTGATAGAGTCACGCCACTCTCGGTTACCAATTGAGTTCCGCGCAGAAGACGGAATCTATTCTCAGTGGTTAAGGCTCAGAGCAAAGGAACAAAAGGAGCTTGTTAAACGTATCAAGGTATCTACGATATTTAAGGATACGGGGTTCGTTCCACAAGAAGTTAAGCTGAATAAGGTGCCTGTGTTTGACTCAATAGGTGAGCCATCAACGTCTCAGTACATTGCCTATTCGTTTGTCCTACCTGGTTCTGAGAAGATGAATGATCTGGTAAAAGCCGTTCCATCTTTAATCTCTGATACTCGGTATGTGACTATGAAGATGAGTGTCCCAGAGCTGTCCATAGAGCAGGTCGAATTTAGGGCTAAGTACCATTGCATGTTATTCGCATCGGCAGATGATTACTTATCACATCAATCGCTGACAACAGCTCAGTTGTTTCACCGAGAGCCAGAAGTAGCAATCAACGTGTCAGGAAAGATAGTCCATATAGGTCGTGGGTACTATTACGAAAAAGGTTCCGAATCTGATTCAGTATTCAAGCGTTCAGGGATACCAACCTATTGTGAATTGCTTAATGGAGAATTGGTGTTTCCTAAAGATACAAAACAGGCAACTTTATTGGGGTCCCATGTGACGGTGTTTAGTACTGTTCGTATCCGGGAGGTAGCCACGGATTTCCATGGGGATGAAACGAATATTGATGATTGGCTTCTCGTTGATTCCAACTTTGATAGAGCATGGATAGAGTCACGTTATACAGATGAGATTAATACGATCCGACAAGGATGCATTGATGCGGTGTGTTCTTCACAGGTTATAACCCCTAAACAATTCATGTTGATGCTTAATGGCGAACCCCATGTTGCCTTCTCTAAAGTCGCAGCCGGAATGAGATACCCATTCAGAATTGAGCGCTATCAACCAACGTACCCTCTTGTTGTTCCATACGTGGGCTTACAGACCGCAGGGTATGGTACTGCTTTGAGTTCGTTAACAGTGGAGGAGTGATGTATGGGACGTATGTTTATTTTGTTGTTTCTAATGTCTAGCCTAGTGACTGCAAAGCCATTCGACGCAACTGTAGAGCGCGTAGTTCCGAGCGAGCAAGTAACGCAGGCTCTGTTTCAGCAATTGAAAGATGAAGCTGCGTTTTTAGCTGTCTCTAAAGCGGATCTACGTGGTTATGTAAAGACGAGTCAAAGTTATAACGGAACTTATCTAGAGACATTGAAGGTTCTACTACCTCTAGTAGCCGATGTGGATGTAGTTAGTCAATCAGTGAATAACTGCACTGGTGCTGATTTTAAATGTGTATCACTGACAGTCAATGTGGATATAGACAGAAGAGAGTTCCAGTCTCAGCTTGAAATGATAAAGAATGATGAAGTTTTAAGAAGAAGTCTGGAGCAATATCATAGGGAGCCTGGTCATCCTCTTCGAAAGCGCATTACGATGTTGTCTTCTCAGATCGAGAGTTTGAGTAAACGTGGTGAACAGTCTGATTTGATTAATTCGCTAAAGCTGCAGCTTCATGAGAGCAAGTTGGTGGAACGTGATATTAAGTCAATGCGAATTGTGACTGAAATTGCACGGCATTATTCGGATTTCATTATCTTTACTCAAGTTGAAGGTATCGAGCGCATTTCTAGTAACAGAGTGAAGGTTACATTACGTTCACGAGGTAGCTCATATGGCAATCATGACTTTGATTCTCGTTTAGCTGCGATTATAGATAGTAACGGTTATGCAATGGACATGTACCACCGAGTGGTGCATCAAGGAAATGTTTCTTCTCGCATCAGTCTAGGAAATCACTTTGATGATGGCCACCAGCTAAAAGTGCGACAGCTTTGTATTGAACCGAACTCCTTTGAATTTCATTCACCGGTTCTACAGGCTTTATATGAAAGTGACACGAAACTTACGCTTCCGCTTTATTCACAAAGTAGATTTGTACGAGTTGGTAGCTTCAAGGGTGAACCTGTACCAAAAGAAACAAAAGTGGATAGTTACTCTTACTGTATTTGGGACAAATTCGAATACCAATATTCAGTTGAATTGCCGGATAAAGAAATAGAACACTTTGCGATGTCGGCTAGTAGGTCAGCGGCCAGTCGTCTCACTATTGGCATAGAACCGGAACAATACGCTCAGATGTCGCCTAAGCAATGGCAAGCGTATATGGATATCAATGGCTTACTTGATGCTACCCACCAGAAAAAGCCTCGTAGGGTGTCACAGGGCGCAATGTTGCCAGCCTTTGGCAACGATTCAACGCGATACCGTGAGAATGTGATCATCGGTTGTAATGCGGATACCGGCGACTGTCTAGACCGAGCAATACAACACTTCTAAATACATTCCCCCCAATTTGGGTACGGAACATATTCATTAGTAGCTTTTTTGTTGTATAACTAAAATATGCAACAACAGGAGATTACAATATGTCACGAAGAACTGAGCAACAAAGCCACGATGATTTTTGTAATAGAATGCAGAACAACCGACGCAAAAATTCTGGAGTAAGGAGACGTGGCGTATCTCATCGTCATTCATCCCCTGAAAGAGAAGAAGACAAACTGTTTGGAGGTCTTCCATATGTTCATTGGCTTTCAAATGAGATGGATCGAGACAAAGCCTTTGAAGGTGACGATGATTAATGACTGCTGCGCGTTGCATTCCCTTCAATGTGCTTCACAAGTAGGGAAAATATTATGCTGTTTGAAGCGATCTACATTCAACAGTTTTACTCTAAAGGTTAAAATGGAAACTTAATTATCCAGTCTCAATCTTCATTACCTCGACACCTCTTTACTCCTTCACACCTAATAAACATCCAAATATCTTTCATTATTTAACCATTTTATCGCGTTATTGCTCCATTCTTTCTTTACTACCTTCGGTGTAAATGAATGAAACGGAGATGCGTATGGATTCCGATCTAGTTAATGGATATTTGAAAGAGCATCTATTCCCAAAGATGACCCAAGAAACAATCGATCAAGCCTTTGGTCACTTGGTCCCCAGATTAGGTGCTGGTGAAATGGTCGAGTTGTTATGCCCTTCCTGTGGAAACAAGGGGACCCACTTTTTAGGCACTGGCAGTTTCAACTGTGAGTCTTGTGGATCTACTTCGATTATCGACGCCTATTCAAACGACCACTCAGTAACACCACATCGCGCCATTATAGAATTATGTCGCCTAGCCGGTTTGAATATACCTGCTGACATTTACCGTGAACTCACACCTGAAGATATCAAATTCACGGATATCGTTATGGACATCGCGAGAATGAGAGTCTTGCCAAAAGAAGTGGAAGAGTGGGGGCTTTCAGTGGATGAACGCAATGTGCCTAACCATCTATCCTGTATTCCAGACGCTGAACAATTTATCGAATATGTGAACGCTGTTAACGGTTGGGTTCCCAATGCCGTTATTGATGCCATCACTGAGTTTCAAGGCGAACCCATCTTATTGTTCGTTAACAAAGGTCGCTTAGTGTTCATTAAACTCAATGGATACAGCTCCGCGAGATCACCATTCATCCGGTCTTACACAAAAGGCACTAACAAAACCAAGCGAGTGTTTGTCTCAGATGATCCACTGTTTATAGATATGTGTTGGTCTAAGGGCCTATCTGCATATTTTATCAATCCAAATTTTATGACCCCGAGAGCGATTGAGTTTCTGAGTGATGAATTCAAATCGAAATCGGTGGTTGCAGTGTGGACCAAAACCAAAAGCCAAGATTACGTATTTAGCCGAGATCAAAAAGTACATCGTTACGATTGGTTTAGTCGTAAGGTTCCAGGTTCTTATCAACGTATTGCGGAGTTAATTCAATGACTATTTTTAATGCAAAATATCAAGCGACGGTGCCTGTTTTAAATTTCGTAAGAGGCTGGGTCATTGTCCTTATTGGGTTTATGTTTTACACCTCACTGGTCAGCTCATCCCATAGTTACCACCCACCGGTGCAAGAAGTGATATCTCTTTGCCTACTTGCCGTCTGCCTGTCTTGGACTGAATTTGTAGAAATCAAAGAGGACACGGTTGAAACTTACTATCGCCATTCGCTACTCACCTTCATAAAAACACCAAGGTTCGTATATGAGATCCAAAGCGATTGGTCTTTAGAAGCTAGGCCCAGTTCATTTGGGTATACAATATGGACAGCCAAGAGCGATAACGCTTTAATTCAGATATTTCATACTGGCCATGTGTCTAATTGCTATAGCAAGAACTAAATTTTTCGTAAATTGTTGTATATAGCAAGTATGTTTGACCATTAGAGATTAAATGTATGAATTCGAAATTTGCTTTTTTTTTGGTAGCCTCAATGTCTTTCACTGTCTCTGTGTCAGTTGTCGCGTCTGAATCAGTGCAAGAAGGCGAGGGCAGTTTGAACCAACAATCCCTGAGCCAATTGGTAGAACAGCACGGGGACAAGACTATCGGTGGTTATGAACGGATGAATGAAGATGGCAACATTGAACAGTCTATTTATTCGGTGTCTGTACTCTTGGTCGATGGGGCGGTGAAGGCTGATCTTCAAGATAGTGAGCCAGTTAACTAAACGTTTTTGAAAGCACCCACCAGTTCGGTCATCAGTTACTTTTTCCTTTTCTTGCCTTAGTGGTGGGTTACAGTTTAGTCAGCATACCAAAGTCGTAGGCAAATAAATCTACTGTCGCCAGTGTCAATTTTAGTCTCATAAATAGATTCAATACTGACAATAGAAACTGCTTGTTCAACTAACCAGTTATTCAATCGCTCATGTGCGACATCCACAAGAAGTTAGTTAGCTGACGTTCTCGTGTTCATACCACATCCTAAAACATTAAATTTGATACGTTTTATCATCATTTTCCCTCTACGTTAGCCGTACTAAGACGCGTTGGTAATCAAGTTAGTCATTTGTTCTACTTCATTAGCGGATAGCGTTAATCTTGCGTCACCATGAGCCAATACAAAACGACCACTGACATTGACCAATCCACCTTTGGAACTTCCATTAGGCATCGTGTGTTAATGGTTGAAATTAGTATAATGTTGTTCGAAGTCATTGGAAGACAAGGGCTTTGAAAATAAAAAGCCCTGAAAACTCTCTATACCTGAAGATTGGTATAGTTGTAGTGCTTCTGGTGTCTCTATCCCTTCTAGAGTGGTGTTCAACCCCAGCTGCTTAGACAGGATGACAAAGTTTTCTAGCACTTTAATGCTTATCTCCTGCGATCTTGTATCATTGACTTTAAAGGTAATGAGGCTTCTGTCGAACTTGATTGTGTCGAACTTGATGGTCGTCAACATAGTCATACTATTGTGACCTGCAGTAAAGTCATCCAGAGCTAAATCGGCTCCCGACTGTTTCAGGAGCTCGATATTTCTGAGCATCATGTCATTGGTTTCAATTTTTGTTTGTTCTGTAATCTCTATTTCTATTGATATCCTTTCATTGACCACTGTACTCAAAGCATTGGCAATTTTTTTGATTGAATCAGTACACTGTAGAGTGTCGGCGGCAACATTAAACGATAAAGTGAAATCGTCAGTGATTTTATTTGTTATCAGCCAAACCTTTAATTGTTCGATGGCTTGTACAGCGATTTCGGTGTCTATTTCTGAAATTAAGCCTTCTTTGATCGAGAAGGGGATGAATTCTGCAGGTGGGATAACGCAACCTTGGCATTCCCAACGTGCCAGTGCTTCACAGCCCGTTATCTTTCCACTTGTTTGTGAAACTCTACTTTGAAAATACGGTTTGATGTCACCATTATCTAAAGCAGTGTTAATACGCAGTACTTGGTTATTTCTCTCGCGAATCGTGATTACTTTTTGCATTTGAGTTAGAACGAGTCGATTGCCAAAGATGATCCCAATGATAAACCCACTGCACGCCATAATGACGCTTACTTCTTGAAAGATAGAAAGCTCTACTTTACCTTTTCCAATCAAGAGCCCAGCTAGACAAGCGGTAGCTAGTAAAGGCATACACAGAGATATCGCAAGTACGTTCCTTTCCTTCGCATATTCATTTTGTATTGAGTTAGTCATAGCTACTTATCTCGATTAGGTTCATTTCATGTCCCAATCAATTGAACTCTAATATTAATGATAAGTGTGCAAATAAGGCCCTTAAATTCATACATAGATTGTACAAATATCGGTTTTAAGCCTCTGAGCTCTATAGGGTAGTTAGATATCCACAAAATTTGTTAGTTGCTGGTGGATAAATACACAAAGTTGATTTGAGTGAATAGTTTAAAGTCTGCAGGGTTCAAGCATCGGATGTATAGAATCTTTTGAACGACTCAATAGAGTAGAGCAACTTACTGTAGAAATGAAAAAGTCGCTGTTAGGCGACTTTCACTCTGCCACATTTTCATGTGGATTCGTCAATACGTTGTCATGGCGCATTATATTGCCACAAACTCATCTTAGGTGGGACGAGCTGCATTGTTGTCAAATAGACAATCGATTTTCGCCGCTTGACTGATCCTTCGTCATGAATCTCTGATCCTCACTACTTATAAAGAGTAGGGTTAACGGACAGTTTCAAGTTAGTGATTGTTGAATCAATCTTCTCAGCCCAAGCAAGAATTTGTTGCTTATCGAACTTTAAACGCGTCAGTACCATACTGTTTGGGGCTTCAATAGCTATGCTGCCCCCGTTGACGTTCGCAACACGCAGTTGATGGCCATAGTGGGGAAATTGCTCATGAAACTTCTGATTGATTTCTGCAATGTCTTGGAGCTTGTCTTTGATTGCCGAAAATTTAGTGTCCTGGAACACATCACACAAGCTTGTTGTCGCTCTCATAATTCTCTCCAGTTAGATGAGTACACATATGGTTGTACACCATCTAATAGAAAAATGAGTGTCGAATGAATAGGACCTAATTGTTACCCAATTGAAGGTTTTTGGCCTCAAGTTCTTTGATGATGGTCTGGTTATTCGCTAGTTCTTCTTTTTGACTTTCGTTTTGCTGAGTAAGACGCTTAACATCATCCTCTAGGCGGCTACTGAAGGCACCTTGTCTTTCGATGGTACTAATGTTTTGACTGTTAGACATACGTAGCTCAGTAAACTGATCTGATAGAGAGGTTAGTCGTTCTGATGCAGTACCAAACCTTATCGTTGCTTGCTCTAACTCGCTGGCTAGGCGTGCGTTTTCAGATTTTGTTGTAATGTATTCCGCTTCAACTTCTGCTAGGTCAGTGCTGAATTTGTTTCGACTCTCACGTAATTCTTTGATCAGTTGAATATCGCCCTGAGCCTGAGTTTCGAACCTGATGATTTCTCCGGATTTCTGAGTCACAGTGTCACTTAGTTCGGATATCTTGTTTCGACATTCATTGAGCTGAGTTTCTAAGTTGCCTATTAGTGTCTCTTGGTTTTCGAGTTTGACCTCAGTCTTGGCCACTTGGCTTTGAGCCTTATCAAGATCGATTTTTTGATTATTCAACTTGTCCTGCAAGCCACCAATCTCATCCGTCAGCCGTTGTTCAATACCTTCACAGTTCTTTTGGCTTTGCGCAAGTTCGGTTGTAAGCTTGGTTATCTCTTTGTCTTTCAATGAAATTGTAGTGTTTGATTCTTCAAGCTTAACACCGGCTAACTCCAGCTCACCCTCCGTCTTCAAAAGGAGTTCATTGGCCAGATCTGCTTCATCTTTATACATGAGAACTTCGGCATTGTGCTCTGCATCTTTAGCGGCGCTTAATCGAGTGATTTCAGTTGAAAACAATTCAACAAATTCATCGCTAAAGCCTCGTTCTCTGAAGAGGTCCATTCGTTTGTTCTTAGCTTGAGTGTTCCATTCACGGACATCCACGTTAATCGTGGAGGTAGATTTAACGTCCGGCATCATTGATAAGACATTGCGAACACTGGTTTTCTCGCCTTTAACGAAGAGCGAATCACAAATTTCAAAAACACGTTGGCGTCGTTGTAGTTGATCTGCGGTAAGGTCTTTCTGTGTGCTGATGTCGCTCATTAGATGGTACTCAAGTTCAGATTTCGATGTCATTCATTATAATCGAACATTGGTCGAACGTCCAGAACGAACGAACACCTGTTCGATGTTCGATAATTGTCGTGTGAAGCGAAGCACGGTAAAAATGTACCGTTCATTTACTGGATGCGTTGTTGTTAGAATTTTAGCCCCTCTACCCTCCAATAAAAGTGACACTGTAATTAACTCAGATAAATTGAATGTCAGGATAATCACGCGTAGATTTAAAGCCATAAATTGCACATTTTCTAGATCTCAGATAATTACAATTATATGTGATCTAGAAAAAATGCATGGAATTGGTTAGACTGTAACGAACTACGAAAGCATAAGTTGGAAATGATATGGTCGGCACTGAAATCTCACTTCATACGGACTTTTCCCGTTTAAGGCCAGAACATGTTCACCAGGCGATCATGCTCGCACGAAAGCACGGTACATCGAACGAACAGTACCAAAAAATTCAAGATGCTATTAACCATCTTTTGCGAGAGTTCAATAAACGTGAAGAGCGTTATGCTAAGAACTCACTTTCTCAACTCTATAGCAACTGGTCACGATTTGAGAAATGGTGTCACGAGCATGAACATCACCCATTGCCAGCAGCCGCAGAAACCATCGAATTATTCTTTGAAGATAAGGTCGACGACTTACACCGTAACTCAAATCGATCTTATGCGTGGGCCATTTCAAAAATTCATCGTATCTCGGGTTGTCCGGATCCATTTCTTGATGAAATCGTGCGTGACAAGATGGCCGGTATCTTTCGAAGAAAAGTTGAGGCGGGTGAACGAATTGTACAGGCTTCAGCGTTTCGAGAGAAACACTTAGATAAGATAACCGAATTGTGGCGTCATTCCCCTAGCCTACGGTATCGTCGTGATCTGGCTTTGCTGACTGTTGCTTATGAAACCCTACTTCGTGCGTCGGAAATCGCAAACATCCGTTTTGGTCACTTAGAGTACCCAGGTGACGGAACGGCTTTGCTGACTATCCCTATCACGAAATCTAATCATAGTGGCGAACCAGATACAGTGGTGTTTAGTCCAGAAGCTGTTGATATTATTTATGAATACGTAGAATTAGCAGGGCTTGATGACACAGATGAACAAGCTTTCTTGTTCGTCGGTGTGAGCCGACACAACACGCCATATAGACCAAAGTTAATCGACCCAGCCCACCCTGAAAGCGGCAAAAAACATAAGAAAATGACGTCATGGACTATCGAGCAGATCTTCAATAAAGCATGGGAAGCGCTTAATTTGGGCAAGGTTGGTATTGCCACTTTTACTGGCCACAGTGCAAGAGTTGGCGCGTGTCAGGATTTATTGACCGATGGATACACCATCTTGCAAGTACAGCAAGCTGGACGTTGGTCCACACCGGCTATGGTGATGAGGTACGGTCGCGGAATATTGGCAAAAGATGGTGCAATGGCACAGAAACGCGCATCTAGAGGACGAAAATAACCAGTCTTTTGAAACCCCGCAGCTGACAGCTGCGGGGTTTCATTATCCGCCGAGTCGGGTGAATTTCTCTATATTGATTTTAGCTTGGGGCATTTGCATTTTATGCCTCAAATTGAAACTACTGAAAAAGCTGGCTATATCTCTTTAGTTGTCGTTCGGGTATACAGAAACTGGCTCACACTCATTCCATACGGCTTGATCAGGTTTCGTATAAATCTCCGTTGTTTTTGAATTGCTATGAGCCATCCTCTTTGTGGCACTTAAGCCTTTCTTTTCAATCATTCGTGCCGCTAAGGAACGAATCTCATGGTACGTCGGTCTTTGGTTACTTGGTAAGTGCGATTTGACACCAACTTTGTCACGTATCTTGCTGAACTGCTTGCTTAGGTAATGACTTTGGACTTGGTAGATATGGTCACAATCTTTAGCAACGCCTCTTTGTCTTTGTATTGGTTTCATGTGGACGATATAAGGGCAGCGTATACGGTCTGTATAACTCATCTGCACAATGTCAAAGATAGACTGTGTGACAGGGATTTTTACTCTGGATGCCTCTGAATTTGAGACTTTTTGCCTATGTATATACAAGTAACCATAAATTTTTACGCCATCAACCATTACAGGTTGCTTATCCTCATTCCTGTAGTGGTACGCTGAATTTGGTCACTTAGTTAGAGGTGATATCATCACCTCATAAGTTAACAGGTGACACTATGACAAAACGTACAAGAAGACTATTTAGCGCTGAATTCAAATTAGAAGCGGCA
>NZ_JBFRJM010000045.1:0-1637 GCF_041468865.1 Vibrio sp. 10N.286.52.C3
CGGTGTTTTTCAAGGTAGTTGTCATCATTTGCTTACTTATTAAGCAGCTTCTCTTTCTGGATTTAGGTGAACGTCACCAACAGGTTCACAGTTTCTGATATCACCAGGCCAGCGTTCAGGGTTTAGCTCTTTTGCAGCGAGTAGTACCTCCGCTCGGCGCTTCAAGATCTCTTTATCTTTTCCATTGTGACGCTCTGAAGGCGTGACATAATTCAGCTTACTGTGCTTGTGCTCCGTGTTGTACCAGCGTACGAAGGCTTCAACCCAACTTCGACTACTGTCGATTGTTTCAAAGCCCTTTGTTGGCCAGCTTGGCATGTACTTTACCGTGCGGAACAATGACTCAACATACGGGTTATCATCACTGACTCTTGGGCGACTATACGATGAAGTAATACCTAACTCTTCCATTTTTGCTTTGAACGTCAACGACTTCATCGGCGCACCATTATCTGAGTGAAGAACCAGTGCTTGATTGAAGCACTGCTCTCGCATCAACGTTCGTTGCAGAAGTTGTGACGCTAGCTCACCGCATTCATGCTCATACACTTCATAACCAACAATTTTTCGACTGTAGATGTCCTCAATGACATACAGGTAATAGTGTTGGCCTCGAACCTTTGAAGGTAAGTAAGTGATATCCCACGTATAGACTTGGTTTGAGTCCGTCGCTGTGTAACTGGTTGGCTTCGCTTGCTTCTGTCTGCTCCGCTGACGACCTCGCTTGTGAAGTTGCCCCTGCGTACTCAGTACTCGATAGTAGCTCGACTCAGAGGCGATATACTCACCTCTATCAAGCAGTGTCGGGACGATTTGAGTTGGAGGCAAGCTTGCGAACTCAGAGCGGTTACACACCTCGACAATCGCATCACGCTCTTCCTGAGACAGCTTGTTAGCAGGCTCAGGTCTGATGCATATTGGCCTTTTGTCAGCTTGAACTTCTCCTTGCTGATACCAGCGACGATAGGTTCTCAAGTCAATTTGAACTTCATGGCAAGCTAGCTGTAAACGGCATCCGCATTGCTTCGCTTCAAGGATTAGAGTCACTATGGTCTGCCTTTCATCGGTTGAGGTTAGTCGTCCTCTGGCTCTTCCCCGTAAAAGGCTCTCAGCTTTTTTCTTAGTACCAAGAGGGCGGCCGTTTCAGCGAGTGCTTTTTCTTTGAGTCGTAAATCTTTCTTCAACTCTTTGATTTCAAGTTTGTCAGCTTTAGCCTGCTTCTTTGCTTCAGCTTCCTGCTCTTTACTCGACTTAAACCCTTGCATACATTCGCTGCGCCAACTTTGGATTTGTTCAGGGAAAAGACCTTTTTCACGACAATATTGGCTGAGTTCACTTTCGGTCATCGAGTAAGTCTCGGCAACAATGGCGAGTTTAGTTTGAGCAGACCACTGCTCTGATGAAGTGTTGCTATTTGGCACGGCGGCTCCTGAACCTCTGAGTTGCTGGCGCCAATGATACAGGGTCGCAGTGCTAATTCCTTCCTCTTCCGACACTTCTTTCACTGACATCGAATAGGGAGGTAATAGCTTCTTCAAGATAGCTTCTTTTCTTTCTACTGAGATACGAGACACAATTACTCTTTATCGCCCAAACTGGTTAAATTTTAACAGTGACAACTACCCTGCCAGATAGGG
>NZ_JBFRJM010000046.1:0-1009 GCF_041468865.1 Vibrio sp. 10N.286.52.C3
AATGTTCTCTAAAATGATTCAGAGACTCTGTTTAATCAAAAGAACAGCTATAAACAGAGAAGTTAATAAATAGGGATAAAGTGAAGTCCGTCTCTTTCTGGGAGTAATATAGCTAGGTTTAGTCTTAGCTCGTAATCTCGTTTGTAGGATGCGACCCATCGAATAGGTACACCCTCCACCACTATCGGAGTTAAACGCTCTACCCGATTTTGACCACGTTGAAATCGTGGGTAGGCTCTACAAATTCATATTGTGCATTGATTGTTTGTAGCTCCCAAGTGCCATAGCTTTTAGTTAGCTCCAACACACCATAGACCGCGTTATTTGCATGTCGGAATGCAGCTACGGGAGACATTCTCTTTATTAACCCTGCGGTAAACAGGCCAGAGATAAGGTCACCGACACCAACCGGTTGTTGAGCAAATTCAATGTTCGGTCGTTGGGCTAAATAACATGCCTTTTTCGTTGCTAAAATCATACTGAACGCGTCATCGGGTAATGAGTGAAGATGCTTCACGAGCACCATCTTTGGACCAAGCTCCAATGCTTTCTTACATGCTGTAACCGCGTCATAAAGGGAGAGGATTTTAATGCCGGTCAATTCACTTAGTTCAAATTGGTTTGGCACTATAACATCGGCAATAGGAAGCAAGTGTTTAGTAATGGCGGTTCTAACGCCATCCTCAACGATACAACCTTTATCTGGGTCACCCATTACAGGGTCACAAACATAGAGTGCACTGTGGTTCTTTTCTTTAACTAAATTAACCGACTCAGCAACCGCTTTACATTGGTCTGCGCTTCCCTGATAACCCGATAGGATCGCACCACAGTCTTTCAGTACGTTGATGTTGTCTAAGCCTCGAATCAAGTTTCGAATATCATCTGAGCCGAATGTTTGCCCGGTCCAACCTTGTTGATATTGTGTGTGGTTGGAAAATTGTACCGTATGGATAGGCCATACTTCGAGTCCCATACGTTGCATAGGAAAAACGGCAGAGCTATTGCC
>NZ_JBFRJM010000047.1:0-73711 GCF_041468865.1 Vibrio sp. 10N.286.52.C3
AAAGTGCGATCCCGCCCTGCAGTGGCATTAGTCAAGGTTTATGCTCCGATATTTATCTTAAAGCAAGGAATAAAGAACATCTAAATTTGTTTGAAGACGTTTTCTTTTCACCTCTGTCAATTAAAAAGCTTTGTGATGTGATAAAAGTTTGTATCATAAAACAGATCAAAGGAACATTTAATGTTGGCTCTCATGGTGTAATGTCTAAGAAGGAATTTCTAATATGCTTTCTGCAAAATACGGGTATTGAAGGTTTTGAATACTCCTCCGTTTTATTATCAGATCTTAACTTAAAAGTATCACGACCATATAACATGTCAATGAAACTGGACAAGTTTGAAAAGGCGTACAAATTTAATTTACCAAACTTAAAAGAAGAAATAGAGGATGTAGCGAATGAGTTCAAATGATTGTTTTTCTCATGAATTTAAAATTGGAAATGTATCAATCGAGAAAGAAGGAAAACCATATTTCATTGCGGATGTTGGGGCAAACCATGATGGATCCTTAAGTAAAGCTTTAGAGTTAATTCAACTTGCAGCTGATGCTGGAGCTGATGCTGTTAAGTTTCAGCACTTCAACGCGAAAACAATCGTTAGTAAAACCGGCTTTGACAGTCTTGGAGATAAACAATCCCACCAATCAAATTGGAAGAAGTCGGTATTCGAAGTTTATCAAGATGCATCTATATCACTTGAGTGGACTGAAGCAATTGTTGAAAAGTGTAAAGAGGTAAATGTAGCGTTCTTTACTAGCCCGTATTCATTTGACTTGGTCGACTATGTTGATGAGTTTGTTCCTGCTTTTAAAGTAGGCTCAGGAGATATTACATGGCCACAGATTATAGATAAAATGGCATCTAAGAATAAGCCGTTACTTCTGGCATGTGGTGCGTCGACTCTAGATGAGGTAGAAAAAGCCGTTACCGTTGCACAAAAACATACAGATCAACTAGTGATTATGCAATGCAATACTAACTATACTGCTTCTTTAGATAATTTTAAGTACATAAACTTAAATGTTATTAAGACATTAAGAAGTATGTACCCTAATGCTATTCTAGGGTTGAGTGACCATACACCAGGACATGCTACTGTCTTAGGTGCAATAGCTCTTGGTGCAAATGTAATCGAAAAACATTTTACTGATGATAACCATAGAGATGGACCTGACCACAAATTTGCTATGAATCCTAAATCTTGGAGAGAAATGGTAGATCGTGCTAACGAGCTATATCTCTCTTTAGGAAGTGGTGTAAAAAAGGTCGAAAAGAATGAAGAAGAGACAGTTGTTGTACAAAGAAGATCAATTCGCACTACTAGAGAGATTAAGGTTGGTGAAGTTCTTACCGAAGAAATGCTAGAGTGTCTGCGTCCGTGTCCAATCGACGCCATTGAACCTTATCATTTAGAGGGGTTGCTAGGAAAACAGATCGTTGAAAATATAGATTCAGGTGAGTGTGTTAGATGGCATCAAGTAAAGTAGCCATCGTAATTCCAGCATTTAACGAAGAATTGACAATTGGAAAGGTTATTAGTGAGATTAATTTTACAATTCCAGAAGTCACTATTGTTGTTGTAAATGATTGTTCTAATGATAAAACAGCAATAAAAGCTAGAAATGCAGGAGCGATAGTGGTTGACCTTATGGTCAACCATGGTTATTCCCGAGCTATAGAACAGGGTTTTCACTTTTGTGTTAATAATATGAAAGTTGATTATGTAATCACCATGGATGCTGATGGACAACATCATCCAGAGTCTGTTCGAGATATCTTTACAACCATAAATGAACCAGGTATCGAACTAGTCATTGGGAAAAGGCAAGAATTCGCAAGAATATCAGAGAAATTATTTGGGACTTACTTTAATTACAAGTTCGGAATTACTGATCCTCTTTGTGGTTTAAAAGCCTACAATATAAGTCTCTTTAAAAAGTATGATAGGTTTGAAAGCTATGATTCAATTGGAACAGAGCTTATGTCATTGGGTCTCGCTAATCATGTACCATTCAGAGAGATTCCTGTAATCATACGCCAGCGAGGTGATGAGCCTCGATTTGGTGGTAAACTTTCAGCTAACAAAAGAATTTTTAAAAGCTTGATTAAATCGATATACCACAATTCTAACTGGTGACTATGAAATATAAATCTATAATATATGGAGTTGTTATAAAGCTGCTTGGAGTGAGAAATCACTTCAAGTTAGTAAAAAAAATAGACGACTTATTGCCTAAATCTGTTAAGAGCTACCAACTTAGTAAAGCACTTTCTAAATATGATTCATGGGATTGTGCTTTTTCTAGATTAAAACACAATAATCTTTCAGAACTTAATTCAGTTAAAATAAACATACTGTATATGAGTAATAATAAAGATTTATATTACAAGGAGAAATTTCTTGAGGAGAATATTCTAACATGTATTAAGAGTATAAATAAACTAGAAAAACAAATAGTTATTGATATGCTTAATTACATTCGAGAATGTTATGAAACTTCTGAGAGGCTAGAGCTTTACTCAAAAATTTTCAAAAAGGCCAACAAGAGAATAAAAAGAATAGTCAAAATATTTATTATGAAAAATGATTTTTATATTTTTGTGAAAATCAAGGGCTCTTTAGATATTATATCTATAAGTAACATTAAAGAATTTAAAATATACAAGTCCTTACCTAGTATTTCACCTGTAAATGATGTGAAATACTTTAAAAATGATTATATAAAATTATTAGGCAGGCCTGGTTCAGATTCTCATCGATATTTTAGACTAAAAAATAAAATATCTTATGATGATTATCTATTCCTATTATCACATGCTGAATCCATGAGTGAATTTCCCAAGATAGCTGAAGAAGGTTTACTCAGTAGCGGGTTGGAATACAATCAAAAACTGAATGTATTATGGGCTTTCTCGAAATTTAGTGACTTCAAATTGCTTTGTAATCGATCAAGCGAAACTTTAGATACAGTAAACAAAGTAAGATATTTAACGTTAGATGGCAATCATAAAGGTGTTATTAGAGAAATTGACAAACTGATAGTGGGAAATAATCGTTCGCTATTAAAAAGTGTAAGGTTGTTTTATTTCTGGAGTTATTGTTATGAGTCACCTGATAAAATACCTGAACTCATTTCGAGGCTTAAATATTTAAATGTCTGTCCTGCTGCGTTTGAAGTTTATTGGAGTATGTTTTCTGGAGAAAATTGTAATGTTGAAGAAGTGAGAAGCAATTTAAAGAACTCGTTAAGCTCATTCTTAAGGCTAAATGTCAGCAGTAAACTACCAACTCGAGACGAATTGAGATATAAGAAGGTATTAATCTTAGCTAAGTCTGGTGTTGCAGATGAGGTCCGGTGGTCAAGGCTTTATAGGCACGTAAATAGCAATAACATATCCATATCATGCGAACCTAGGTTGCAAGAAATATTTAGCTTGAGCTTCGATTCTATTCAGTTCATACCGCATAAACGACAATTCCGTGCGATAGGTATGAACATGTCTTCGTTTCATTTGTCGAATTTACCCGATACAGTAGAACGATTAAGAGCCGAGTATGACTATGTTATCAGTATCAGTGATCTTTGTACCATCTTAGAGCCGTGGGAGACAAAAACTCAAGTTAGCGACTGCTATATAATGCCCTCTGTCCCTAGAAAAAATCATAAAGATTTGTGTATTGGGATTTTATGGTCTTCTAGTTATAATCAAGTTCAAAGAAATTTAAAGTATTCATATACGCTAGAAGAAATATTGGAGTTACAAAAATTAATACCGGATGCTACATTTTACTCTTTACAAGCTCCTATTAGTGATGAAGAGAGAAAAATGTGCATACAGAAAGGTATTATCATTGTTGATAGCATCGATTTGTATAATGATTTCACTAACAGTGCGTTATTTTACAAAAGTTTAGATGCGGTTGTTGGTGTCTCAACATTAAATAATGAACTTGCGGCAGCTACGGGGACTAAGTTTTATCACTTGGCGAACTCTCCTGAAATATCCTATATGAGAACTGGAACTTTAGATTATAAGGCAACAAATGACAGATTTGGAAGTAATACAATAACTGTTGGCCCGCTGATCGGTTATAAAGGGCATAGTAAAAAAGAAATAACAAAAAGTTGTATTTTCAATATATCAAGAATGATAAATAAAACATATTAATGCTATGGCAGTGCCTATTTATGGTGAGAAACAACAAGAAGTTACTATTGTTACAGTTAAACTAAATTAGGTGTTCAACCAGTAAGGTAATCGGAGATACATGTGCAAATAGAGTTAAATAACCGGGGGTATATATATCAAATATTGATATTATTGATTGTAAGTGTTGCATTATCACCGATAATATTTAGAGGTGATTATTATATCGAGATATTTGATAACCTCGACTCTTCGATAGCTTGGTTAGCGTCCATGAATTATAATGGCGCATTTTTTGAACCTTCATCGTCATTGCCATTTTTGAATGGTATATCGAGAAACTATTTACCATCAGAATTTCAGATAAATAATTTGTTATTTGCCTTCTTTGAACCACTGTTAGCATATCAGATAGCGTGGATATTAAAGGTTATTGTTGGTTTTTATTCTTTTTTATACTTAATGAAGGTTATTGATATAAAAAAGAGCACTCCTATGATCGTTGTTGCGCTATTATTTTCAATATTGCCTGGTTATCCTAATTTATATTTAGCTCAAGCCAGTCTACCATTAATCTCTGGCCTATTCATAAGATATATTATTCGTGGTGATATTAAATACCTTATTTTTGTCGCAATTTATCCCATTCTTTCAGAACTGGCTAGATATGGGATCTTTATAGTCGCATATATACTAGTTTTTATATTGATTTGTTGTTTCTTAAAAAGAGAGTTTATATTAAGAGGTTTATGTGCTTGTATAGTTTTAATCTTCTCATTCTGTATCACAGAATACCATTATGTATATTCTTATATTCTTAGTGATGCAGAAAGTATACGCAGTACTATGGTTATTCCATCTGGGAGTGTTTTACAATCTTTTTATGAAGCTTTCTTTTTTGGGCAAATACATGCCCAGTCAATACATTTCGTAACGCTAACTACCATACCTGTCTACATCTATTTTCTGGCAACTAAAAAGTTAGAAATAAATAGCATTGTTCTTACAGTATTTGCTTTAATTATACTCAATTGTGTTATATATGCACTGTTTGATTATTTGGTTTTACGTGATTTTATTTACAGCAAAATATCTTTTCTGAAAGGTTGGAATTATAGCCGGTTTGTTTGGTTTAATCCTTTGCTTTGGAGTATCCTATTTTTGTTAATTTTTAATGAAATAAGGAATAAACTACCTAAACACGTAGCACCTTTTATAGTTATCATGAATGTTGCTGTGGTAATAATATATCCAACATACAATAATGATTTTTCTAGAACTATGAAGTGTAGTATTTTTGGCTGTAATGAATTAACTTATAACGAATTCATATCGGAAGATACTTTTAACAAAGTAAAGGAAAAGATTAGCTATAATCAAGAGAATAGTGTTGCCTTTGGCTTCCATCCAGCAGTTTTGGTATTTAATAAATTTAAGACTCTGGATATGTATCACAGCGCTTATGGCTTAGAAGAGAAATTGAACTTCAGAAAGTTAATAGCCCCTACGTTAGAATCTAATCAAAAATGGAAAAATTATTATGATAACTGGGGGGGCAGAGCATATATATTCCCTCTTAGTAATGTAAAATGTTATACACCTTTAGTAAAAGAGGTTAAAAAAAATTGGCCTTGTGAATTAAATATAGATATCAACCATGCTAGAGAAATGAAATTAAGATACATAATATCATCTTACTCACTTAATAATACCAATCTAAGTCTTTCAGGTAGTGTACAAGGAGATATTTATGATATATATGTATACACTATTAAATAGTAGTGTATTTAGGTTTTTGTGTGTCGGCCTATGTAACTTTGGTATAACGATGTTTCTATATTATCTTTTTTCTATGTTTCTAGACTACGTACTAGCATCTTGTATCGCCTTTATTATTTCAGTTGTAAATAGTTACTTTTTGAATAAAAATTTTGTTTTTCGTTCCAATGAAGATAGTTTTATACTATTTTTTCTATTTAATATGCCCGCCTTAATTTTGAACAATGCCACTATTTACTATTTAATTGATAGTGGTGTTAACTATATGATAGCTCAAGCTATCTCAGTGATTTTAATTGCAATTGTTAATTTTAATCTTTTTTCGTTTGTTTTTTGTGATAAAGATAATGGTAAATAGAGCTCTTATGATTGGCTTAATTAAGTTGATGAGACCTAAACAGTGGGTGAAAAATGCATTTGTTTTTGCCCCATTGTTGTTTTCTGGTGAGTTTGATACATTAAGCTCGATATACTTATCTACGATAGCATGCTTCATTTTTTGTCTTGCCTCTTCATCTGTATATGTACTCAATGACTACAAAGATATAGACGCAGATAGAAAACACCATGTTAAGCGTTACACTAGGCCGTTAGCATCGGGTGAAGTTAGTAAAACTCAGGCTATTGTACTATTGTTATCTATCTATGTGATGATTTCTTTAGTTTTTTGCTACTTCCCCAAGCTAATACTCGGCATTGTTGGTTATATTATACTTAACGTCGCATATACGTTTTATTTAAAAGAAAAGCCGGTAGTTGATATCTTTACTATTGCCACTGGTTTTGTATTACGAGTATATTCAGGAACGGTGATAATCGATGTGCCACTTTCATCTTGGATGTTTATCACTACACTTTCCCTTGCCTTATACTTAGCAGCAATAAAACGAAGACAAGAGTTGTTGAGTTCAGGAGCAAGTTCAAGAGGCGTTTTAAAATATTACACAGTAACTCTCGTGGATAAATATGCAGAAATGTCTGCTACATGCGCTATTTTATTCTATAGTCTTTTTGTTATTACAGTAAAAAGTGAGATGGTAATAACAATTCCATTTGTTTTATTTGGTTTATATCGTTATTGGTACATTGTAGAGGTTAGAGATTCGGGAGAATCTCCAACGGACGCATTATTTTCTGATAAGCCCCTTCAAGTCTGTATACTATTTTGGGTATTATCTTGTGGTTATTTTTTATAGGTAATTAATAATGGATATTAGCTATGTTATCACACCATTCTTTGCTTGGTTAATAGCCGGTTCAGCTAAATTTATAGTCAATAGTATATCGCTTCGACGCTTCGCTTTTGACTTGATCGGATATGGTGGTATGCCAAGTAACCATAGTTGCATTGTCAGTAGCGTAGTTGCAATTATTTTCATAAAGGAAGGTGTTGATGAGCCAGTTTTGGTCGTTGCAATAGCACTTGCCTTTATTGTTATGTTAGATGCTAATAGTCTTCGTCAACACATCGGACGCCAATCGAAAGCAATCAATATACTGAGTCGGACAAATTATGACATCCCTAAGTTAAAGGAACGAATGGGGCATACCCGTAAGGAAATATTTATTGGTGCTATACTTGGCATTTTAAGCGCGAGCATAATTAATCTGGTTTTTACTTTATTTTAATATTACGTGGTTTCTTCGAACGACATGGTGACAAATGATGAATGCTCTTAAAAGGATTCTACTTAACCATGATCTTTATAAATATAATCTTATAGATTGCATTAGAGGATCTAAGTTATCTTTTTCTTGTTTCAAAGCAAAGAGGATGTACTATTCAATTTTTCCAGATAATTTACTCAGGGACATAGATGCTTGCCTGTTGAAACTCGATTTTGAAGGCTTTAATCAACTAGTAGATAACAACATATTACTACTAGCATGGCTGGGGAAAGGGAATATAATTCTAAAGCGAACGTTATATCTCGATGTTAGTGATTTTGATTATCGATACTTTATATTAGCGGTATATAGTGATCCAAAAATTCTAAGTGTTGGCTTATTTACTCATGTTAGATCAAAGTTTCGAGATTTAGATATTGATAGACATCTTTTTTTCTTGATTGAAAATAAGATTCTTAGCCGTACAGGAGAATTATACATTAGACACTATTTAGGGATTGATACTGATTGTATTGTACTAAGTAAAGTTCGTGCAAGTAACCGTGTTCGTGTGTTATTTCTATCTGAAAAATACAAAGAAATATGTTATATTTACAACAATGAGAACAATAAATATAACAAATTTGCATTAAACGCTATTTTTACTTCGCTAATCATAACAGGCGATATGGAAAGTGCGAAAGATATAATTGAAGATCATAAGGAAATAATAAGTAATTCTAATTTGGTTAACTACTTCTATTCTCAAGCTTTGCCAGATGAAGGATTCTCGGCAATGAAAGAACGAGATATCGCTAATCTATTTTATAGAGAGTTCCCCGGGAAATATATTCAAAATCTGGATGATGTAAAGAGTGGAGAACGCTTGTTGGTATGTGCTTCATGGGGTGTTGGGGATGATATTAGGTTTTCAGTATTGATACCTCAAATCCTAAAAAAACATAAAAATGTTACGTTTTCATGCGAACCTCGTTTGTATGACCTTTTAGCAATTATATACCCTGATGCTGATTTTGTTCCTAGTTCGAGAACGAAAGTTATCTCACCTCAAAACTACCAAGCTTACAATAACCTACCAAATAATAAATTACATCACGCGATGGATAATAACCTTTATGAGTATTCGAAAAGGTTTGAAAAAATTTCTCTTATGACAGATCTGATTTCAATAAAAAGATTTCAGGACCGAGAAGCTTTGCCTTTAATTTCTGAAATTATAGTGGAATGTGTTAAAAATAAATCTATTATCGATGATTTTTTAAATTCCTGTAGAAGGCAGGGGTATCTTCTGGTGGGAATTTGTTGGAGAAGTATGTTAATCGGCCCTTCAAGAAACGACCACTATTTTGACCTGAAATCAATATTTAGTCTAGCTAAGGGTAGGAGAATTAAGTTTATATCTTTGCAATATGATTTATCAGATTCCGAACGAGAACTTGCCAAAATATATTCTGATACTATTGATTTTCTTGAGCCCCCAATAAATCAAATGGATGACTTTATCGAGGTTGTTTATTTGATGAATCAATTAGACTCTATTGTTAGTGCCGGAACTGTTTCTTTAGAGCTTGCTGGATTGTCCGGAACCCCAACATATCTTTTGTCTAACTCTATCAGTCAAAGGTACCGCTTTAAATCAAGTGAAGATATTTGGTTTGATAATATAACTATAATCGATGAGTTTTACCTCCATTCGAAATCTGATATTATAAAAGAAACCCTCAATTCTGTCGAACGCGCCATTTGAAGTGCCGTTTCCAAATGAAATTTGATATTATGTTAAGTAAACTATTTTACAAGTGTTTAAGAATTCTTAAGAAAGTATATTTGTATACACACAAAAAGCAGGCTGTACATCTGCTTTTAAATACCCAACATTCCAATTATGATATAGTTTTCTATATGTCAGGAGGATGTGATTCAAAATACCAGTATGACATGTGGGGGCCTATTATCCAGGAAATGAAGGCTCGCGGTTTAAAGGTGGTGACGGTATTTCGAAGTGAAGCTGCCTATCGTAGCTTTGCCGGGTATGGTGAATGTCGTATTTTTGTTCGGGGTATCGCTCAGTTGATTGATATTTATAATAAATTTAAAGTTGGCGCCATACTTTACCCGAATAATCGTGTCAAAAACTTCCAGTCGCTCTCATACAATGGTGCATGCCATATCTTTATCAATCATGGTGAATCAGAGAAGTCGTCAATGTATTCAAATCAAGCGAAAGCTTACGACTTGGTTTTCGTTGCCGGTAATGTTGCACTCGAGCGTTATAGAAATAACCTGTCTAGATTTGATGAGGAGAAGTTTATCAAGGTTGGGCGTCCTCAACTTGACTTTATAAAATATAGAGATCTGTCATTGCCTAAAGATAAGAGAGTTATCTTATATGCTCCTACATGGGAAGGAACCCATAGTGAGATGAATTACTCATCTATTGGAATTGAAGCCTTGGAAATGGTCAAAAAGATATTGCGGAGTGGTAAGTATTCTTTACTGTACAAGCCTCATCCTAGCTTAGGTTCTCAATCATCAACGCACAAAAAATATCATGATGAGATCGTTAGAGCTTTGAGTTCTCATTCTGATGGATTTTATATTGAAGAGGGTGATATAAATTCTTTTTATCAAAATGTGGAGTTTTCAATTTTTGATAACTCATCTGTGATCGTAGATTATCTAGTGCATGAGAAGCCATATTGCGTTGTAGACATGTTTTCTGTAGATAGGAGTGAGGGTATCCCCGAACTAGCAAAAAATGATGGAATTTTAGTGTCGGTTACTAATATGCCTGATTTGTATCAAGATTTAGATGCTAGAATTAATAATTATAATCGTGAAATATTGAAGAGTGTCAAAGTGAACTATTTAGGTGATTTACAAAAAGGCGATTCAACAAATATTTTCATCCATAATATAAAAAATGTATTATAAGATAATATGGGGCGAGAGATGAATAAAATTAACTTTAAAAAGAATCTAAACAAATCTTATCAAAAGGTACAGAAAAGCATTAGTAACCCTATTGTTGTGCACTTAAGTAAGGAAAAGTACTTAAGTACCTCCTTATATCATCCAAGGTGTATAAATTTTACGTACTTTATACGTCAAGAGGCTGATGTACTCATGTCTCATGGGGTTGCAGATAAAAACTACTTATCGATGAAAGACGTTGATGGGAGAATGATAAACAAGTTTGAGCATATATTTGTTCCTGGCCCTTGGTTGAAGAGAAAATTACTTACTCAAGATGGAGTGAAATTAACACCCGAACAAATCCATGTAGTTGGGTGGCCTCGTCTAGATGTCTTGTTAGCTCAAAGAAATTTATATTTAGAAACCCCAAAGGAGGCGGGTAAGAAAATCAATGTTCTATGGGCCCCTACGCATGATTATAGAAAGCGTGGTGAAGAAAATGAGTCAACCTCAACATATCCGAAGTTCGCAGAATATACTGATGGTATGTCTAATAAATATAACTATACGGTAGCCTTACATCCTCGTAACCGTAAGTCTAAAGAGGCGACCGAGAACCCATTAGCTGAAGCAGATTTTGTCATTTCTGATTTTGGCACTATGGTTTATGAAGCTTGGGCATTAGGTATTCCTGTTATATTTCCACGTTGGATACTTAAAGATCGAGTCATAAAGTATGTAAAAGGCTCAGCAGAGGCATATATTTTTGAGAATAATATAGGGCTACATGCGGATAGCATTGATGAGGTTCATAGATTTATCTCCGAAGGGAAACCAGTCGGCAGCGATGTCAAAGAATTCATGCAAGATTACTTACCCTCAGAAAACCTTGGTCAATCAGGTAAGTTAATTTCAGAAAAATTAGCTAGTATTAAAGTTAAACACTCAAAAATTAAAGTTGTTAATTTTTATCTTAAGCTAATTAAATCAAAATTAGGTATGTAATGTGGAGGGAATTAAGTCTAGTCTATGCGGGTGGTTAGAGGGTAAGTTTAAATCTCTAGATATTATTTGGCATTTTCTTACATTAAAACTGTTGAGATTGATTTTTGTTACAAAGTATTTAGGTGTAAATGTCAAGCCTAGAACTGTTATTTTCGAGAGTTTTAATGGTCGTTCTGTTTCTGACTCGCCACTAGCAATTTATAACACTCTGTGTGATAAATTTGATTGTTTAAACTTGTCATATGTTTGGGTGGTAGACTCCAATAATTATGGTAAATACGAACATCTAATAGCAAGAAAACGAACTAAAGTTGTTAAATTTAATACTAATGAATATTTTAAAGCTTATAGAGAGAGTCTAATATGGGTTAGTAATTGCCGTTTACCTAAGTCGATACACAAATCTAAATACCAAATTTTCGTTCAATGTTGGCATGGAACTCCGATTAAGAAGCTTGGCTGCGATATAAGTATAAGCGCAGATACATCGATAACCCCGCTGGCTAGAAGTTATATTTATCAACAGCAATCTAAAAGCATTAATTTGTTCTTATCTCCCTCTCATTATGCAACTAATAAATTTAAAAGTGCATTCTTTTTAGAACCAAATCAAGTGCTCGAGTACGGTTATCCTAGAAGCGATCGGCTTATTAATGGATTTGATTTGATGAAAGTGGGGAGTATAAAGCGATTACTAGGGATTCCAGAAGGGAAAAAAGTAATTCTATATGCACCAACATATCGAGACTCGATTTTTTCTGATAAGTACAATGAGAAGAGTAATATATGTCATTTGAATCAAAAACTAAATGAGATCTGTCGGTCTTCAGGTGATGCTGTTGTACTTTATCGAGGGCATTACTTCACCAACACCTCTGTTTTTAATGAGAATGTTATAGATGTATCTAACTATAACGATGTTAATGAAATACTAGGCATCTCAGATATACTAATCACCGACTACTCAAGCTTAATATTTGACTTCGCGTTATTAAAGCGACCTATAATTTGTTACCTTTACGATTTTGATAATTATATGGAAAAATCAAGAGGTGCTTACCTTGAAATTGATGAGACATTTCCTTGTTTCCGGATATACTCAGATATCGAACTTCATGACCTGCTTCAAGCTGTATTGTCTGGTTTTTCTATTGAAGAAGATGTTTATTTACAATTTAATCGAAAATATAACCCTCATGAGGATGGAAAATCATCTGAACGTGTGGTGTCTGAAATAATTAGATTGGTTAATTTATCATGATAAAGAAAGTAACTTACTTACTAGATCGCTTGCATTCAAAGTTTAAATCATTTTTGTTTTTTTTCCTTGAGTATACGAGATTATTTTCAGTGAAAATCATGACATTGTCGCTACTGCAATTTTCAAGTAAGTACTTGAAGTTGGCTATAATGTTTATTCCTATAAAGATATTTTTATTATTGGCTAGTGATTTTAATGTTCCCACTTTACTGGATGGAAGTGTAACAAAAAATCAATATATTACATTGTTAATAACTGCAACAGCCATTTTGTACGTATTTAACACGTCTATTCAAGTCTACTTTTCAAGACTTCAAAATGAACAGATTAAAAAACTTGAATCAGAAGAATTAGAGATAAATAATACGGATAGAAGAATCATTCAGAAAAACTTGAAGCCTACATATAGATACTTAGCTGATATCATGACTATATTAGTATCTCTGTTTGTTTTTACTCTTATTTCACCTTATTACGCTATAGTTTTCGTTTCAACAGTTTTACTATATGCGATTTTTGTTGAATATGTTGCTTTTACCGATAACAAATTTGATTTATTGGAGTCAATAAAGATTGATTCAACCCAAGTCATTGATGTTTCATCTTCATTGCTTTATTTGTTTTTATTGGTATCTCTTTTCTTAGTTTACTCTATTAACCCTATACCTACGCACAGTGCTATTTTACTTCTTTTTGGCTCTCGATTGGTAAATGCCTCTATTAGAAATTGGCTGTTAAATAGTCAAAAATTATTCGAAAGTCATAAGAAATATAAAGGTTGGGAATCGTAAAGTGAATATTAGTTTCTCTGATTTTGAGAATTTTAAAGCTCCAGTATCTATGTGGTGTGTTAAACATATCTATCAAAATATGTCATACCCTGTTTTTCTTCTAGCCTATAAATTTAAGCTATCACCAAATACAGTAACTGTATTGTCTTTGCTATTTTTTATTATTGGAGGTTTCTTTTTTGTAGATGGTGGGTATCTCTATACTTTGTTTTTCTGGGTTATGAGTTATGTTCTAGATTGCACGGACGGCTCTCTGGCTAGGGCTACAAAGAAAACTAGTGTGTTTGGAGCTTTTTTGGATGTTTCGGTAGATAGGCTGTGTTCGATCGTGTATTTGTTGCTCATATACAGTAAGCTTAGCCTTGGTTATAGCTTTAGTGATATTCAACATTGGGTTGTAATTTTCGGCGCCGTTGGTATTGTCTACAACTCATTTATCTCAATGTTAAGGGTTCATTACTTTCCTTGGCTTAAAGGATATGCGAAAAGGGCGGGGCTAGGATTAAAATTCAAAATACTAAAAATAATCTACGAAACTCTGGATACAGGAAACGTTTATGTCCTAACATGTTTAGCTTTTTACTTTGGTGTATGGTTCGAGATTTTTTTGTTCTATTTTGTTTTGACAGGTTTGATTATCGCATACAATTTTTGGATCTTGTTTCATGATAAGCGACTAATAGATAGTGAATGTAAATATGAATGATAATCGAGGACAGTTCAGTGTGCTACTTTCTTTATACGATGGTGAAGATCCTCATTATTTAGATTTATGTCTTCGCAGTATATTCGAACAGACGTTAGCCCCAGAAGAAGTCATTATTGTTATTGATGGTCCTATACGTCAAGAGTTGAAATCCATTTTATCCTATTGGATCGATTTTATTCCAATATTTGAAGTTGCTATCGATAAGAATGTGGGCTTAGCGAAAGCGTTGAACATCGGGTTACGCGAATGTAAGTATGAGCTTGTCGTTAGAATGGATACTGATGATATTTGTAAGACAAATAGATTTGAAAAGCAAGTTCATTTCTTACAAAATAATACTGATATAGATATTTGTGGATCAGATTGTGATGTTATTTCACAGGCTGGCGATGTTTATGATGAACTGATAGTCCCCAAAGAGCATTCAAGTATTAAACGTCTTATTTGGTGTTGCCCAATAGTCCACCCTACAGTGATATTTCGAAAGAGTTCTATTATACGAGTTGGTGGTTATTCTGAAAGTATCCCAAGAAGACAAGACGACTACGAACTTTGGATTAGGGCTGCTTCAAGAGGCCTTACTTTCGCTAATTTGCCTGAAAAGTTAATTTATTATCGTCTTGATAAAAATTTAAAGACAAAAAATACGTTTAGCGTAGCATGGAATCGAGCAAAGATAGGTTTTGCTGCCGTCAGACAAAATGATCCTAGATTATTTTCTTATATTGCCCTATGTTTCCCTATGTTGCGAGCAATTATCCCCAATAGCCTGTTTTCTGCTTTGCTGCCTTGGATACACAAAGTCGATCCAAGGCGCAGGTCTTAATCAATTGGTCAGGTTGCAATACCGTGCTAGAACGATACGAATAGAGTCTGTATCAAAGTCGTGGCAATAGTTGTCAATTTCACTTAGTAAGGCTGTCATATCAGCCCAGTTAAGTTTGTCTTCTATTGCTGTCATTATTTTGGGGTGGCTTGTTCCTTCGACATTGTCACCAATCAGAAGTTCTTCATATAGCTTCTCTCCGGGTCTTAAACCTGTAAATTTGATTTCAATATCGCCTTCATCCGCGTTTGATCCAAGGCTTTCCTTCATACCCATAAGGTGCACCATGCGTTTTGCAAGATCTAAGATTTTAACTGGTTCACCCATGTCTAGTACGAAAACTTGACCGTTATTGCTCATAGCTCCGGCTTGGATGACAAGTTGTGCGGCTTCTGGGATTAACATGAAGTAGCGGATGATATCAGGGTGCGTCACAGTAACAGGGCCGCCAGCTTTGATTTGCTTCTTAAAAAGTGGCACTACCGACCCGGAAGAGCCTAACACATTGCCAAACCTGACCATGGTAAAGACAGTATCTGTCCCTTTATCTGCAAGCGCTTGAAGAACGAGTTCAGCCATCCGTTTACTTGCACCCATTACATTCGTTGGTCTTACGGCTTTGTCAGTTGAAATTAGCGTGAAGTTTTTCACACCGCACTTTATAGCGGCTTGTGCGCAGGATAGTGTCCCAAAAACATTATTACGAATCCCTTCAACAACATTATCCTCGACTAGGGGGACATGCTTGTATGCGGCAGCATGATACAGGGTCTCAATTTCATATGTATTAATGAGTTTTTCAAGACGGTTCTGTCTTTGGACTGAACCTAGAGCGGCAATGATCTGAGTTTGGCTCTTTAAGTTTTTCTTTGTAGAAAGTAGTTCTTGTTCAATTTTGTATAGGTTGTACTCATTGAGTTCGAATAGAACTAATGTTTTAGGTTGCTGCGCCAAGATTTGACGACATAACTCTGAACCAATGGAACCACCGGCACCGGTTACCATGACACACTTGTTATGAATATTCTTTGCCAGCAATTCACTGTCAGGTGTGATAGGCGCTCTACCCAATAGATCAGCTACGTCGAGATCTTTGATCTCTGTCGCAGTCGCTTTACCTGCAGCTATGTCCTCTACCGATGGGACAGACTGAATCGCAATAGGCCAATCAGATAATTTTTCTACGAGTCTTAATCGTTTACCTTTATTAATATTATTAATTGCTAGTAATAGCTTTACTGGCTGATAAAGAGATTGAAGATGCTCAAATTCGCTTGGGTGATGGACTTTTAGCCCAAATAAGATATTGCCCCTTTTGCTCGGATCGTCGTCTAATAATATAACCGGGTTATATTCATCGCCGTGTATTAGAGCATATGCAAGTTCGCGACCTGTAGCCCCGGCACCGTAGATAAATACATTGGGTTTTTTGCGTTTGATCATCTGATCATAGGCAGAGCGGATCATTATCCTTGGTCCACCTAAGGTCAGTATTGCTAGCCCTGCATAGATAAACGGGACACTTCTAGGGATAAAGGTATGAAAAAAGAATCCGCTCATAACTAAGGTTAGAGATGAGATAAATACCGCAAGGAAGATGTTACCGACGGCAGGGAACATCATGTAGCGTAGTACAGCTCGGTACATGCCAAGTTTGGCAAAGGTGAATACCGTAACTGAAATGGTCAGGAGTAAAGTTACCCACTCGTCTAACCCTAGCTCAAATGTATATGTACCTAGCCTTAAAGCAATAGCAAGATAAATAGACATTGCTATTGCAAAGATGTCGTAACCAATACTAATTAAGCGTTTATTTTTCCGCTTGGTGTTGAGAATTGCTCGTATTGGCTTGATCATTGTTGTCCCTGAGATATTGATATTTGTTTAGCAATCGCTGCACAATGTTTTTATTCAAGATATTTTAATGCTGTTGAGTGCGGTAAGCTAGATGTTATTGATGGTTCTGTGGTGCTCAGGAGCATTGCTATTAATTTCGCTCATTATTTGTTCTATTGAGGCCGTTTTGTTATGAATATTTTAGTCACAGGTAGTACTGGTTTTGTCGGCTCTAGAGTTGTTGAGTTGGCCAAAAAGCGAGACTGGGCAGTCATTCCGGTTGTGCGTAAGCAAATAGAGCCACTCACTAATAGCTTGGTTATCCCTTCCATTGATGCTTCTACCGATTGGTCTGGTGCATTCGAAGGTGTGGATTGTGTTGTTCATTGTGCTGCTCGAGTGCATCAAATGAATGAGAGTGAGCAAGGTGCTTTAACTGCCTATCGAGATATCAACACCCTTGGCACTTTGAACCTAGCGAAGCAAGCCGCTGAAGCGGGCGTTAAAAGGTTTGTATTTGTCAGCTCTATTAAAGTTAACGGTGAATTCAGTGAGCCAAATTTACCCTTTGAACCGAATTTAAAGAATACTCCGCAAGACCCTTATGGTTTGAGCAAGTATGAAGCTGAAGTTGAGTTGGCTAAGCTTTCAAAAGAGACAGGGCTAGAAGTGGTTATCATTAGGCCTCCATTAGTTTATGGGCCTGGCGTCAAAGCAAATTTCTTATCTATGATGCGTTTGATTGATAAAGGCATTCCGTTACCGTTTGGTGCTATAAAGAACCAGAGAAGCTTGGTTTATTTGGATAATTTGTCCGATTTGATACTAACTTGTTGCGAGCACCCTTCAGCTCCGGGCTATACCTTCTTAGCTTCTGATGATCAGGATGTATCGACAACTCAATTGATGCAAACCATCGCTCATGCTATGGGGAAATCACCGCGATTAATTCCAATCCCAATGTCTTGGATACAAGCTGGATCGTCAGTTTTAAATAGACAGCACATAGCGCAAAGAATATGCGGCAACCTCCAAGTGGAGATAGGTTTGACGAAAGAGATATTGGGATGGAACCCCCCTGTAAGTTTTGAACAAGGGATCAAAAGAACCGTAGAAGCTTACTTGAAGTCGCATTGATGCGTTTTAGGTAGTTTATGGCTTTCTTGTCCATAAATTTTTCAGGTATCCTTTATTGATTAGTGGTGCTTATAGTGCCCCCACGTTTTCAATCCGAATTTGATAGGACACATATTTTGATTCGTTTGTTCGATTTTATTTTTGCTTTCTTTGGCTTGTTGTTCCTTTGGCCTGTATTTGTTGTTATTTGTCTCCTCGGCTATTTTGATACGGGTTCTCCTGTCTTTTTTCAGACCCGAGTTGGTCGCAACAAAAAGCCATTCACTTTAGTTAAATTCCGCACTATGCCAGTGGAAACAAAATCTGTTGCGACTCACTTAGTTGGGGCGAGCTCTGTAACTAAACTAGGTGGGTTCCTGCGTAAAACGAAACTGGATGAACTACCACAGTTATACAACGTCCTGAAAGGTGAAATGAGTTTGGTTGGTCCGCGACCATGCTTATTCAATCAGCAAGAGCTCATCAATGAAAGAGAGTCGAGAGGAGTGTTGTCGGTTAGGCCTGGCGTAACCGGACTAGCTCAAATCAATGATATCGACATGTCGACACCGGAAAAACTCGCGGAGTGGGATCAACGCATGATTCAGACGTTGAGTACTAAATTGTACTTTCAATACATTATTCAAACCGTACTAGGTAAAGGCTCGGGCGACAGGGTTTAGTTAGATATGGTTTACGCTCTCTTATGATCATAGGTACTGGCTTCTGCGTTATACAAACATAGCTTTGTTGACCTCCACAGTCTCTAAGGCCATTTTTATGTGACGCTATTTTCTAAATAACACTTTATAAGGTATTGCTTATGATTTATCCATTTACTTGATTGTGGTTATTATCTATCATGATCAATCAGTTGTTTAAGCTGAGCAACTGTTTGAGGGTGTGAAAATCATCTTCTACATATAAACGTTTATATTAATGGAAATCATTATGAAAAAGATGGCTCTAGCAGCTGCATTAGCAGTTAGCTTCTCAGGTGCTGCATTTGCAGCTGAAACTACAGCAGCAGCGGGTACTGGTTCAGGTACTGGTACAGCAGCTGGCGCTGGTGCATCTGCAGCTGCAGCTGGCACAGCAACAACAGTTGCAGTAGCGACAGCAGCAGTAGCGGCAGCAGCAGCTGTAGCGGTTGCTTCTAACGAAAGCGGTGCAACAACGACAACAACGACTCGATAATTTTTGAGTAGGCGTTTAAAACCATTTTATGTGAAAGCATAAAGTGGTTTTTTTATATCTAATTGATTAATTTTCCATATTGGACATCAGCAACCAGATTGCTAGGAAGCAGAACTCGTCATGCTTAAACCTCTAATCATATCTCTTGGTCTTTTTCTTGCTGGTTGTTCTCAGCAGTTTCAAGACGTTAACTCTACTTTTGATGAAGCCTTTTTTGGAAGCTCCGATGTTGAGCTATCCAAGGAATACATTCAAACGTTACCTTATTCCAGCATTTATGCAGAAGTGAATGACCAAGGTAAGATCTTCATGGTCTTAGCGTACGTCGGTGAAAACCCGCAAACGGGCGCAGAGCAGTTAAAGTGGATGTCTTCTGACAAAGCGATGATCGTCACTGAAAATGGACGTGTCGTACAAACGCTATTGCTTCCTTACGAAAACCTATCTGGTTTGGCATTCCAACCGTTGAATGCATTCTCTTCTGCAAACAGCTCGTCGCCAGACTCTGCTTATGCGTTTGATGTGTCAGCTAACCCCGGTGCCCAAAAGTGGCAAGCGGTTTACGACTGGCAACCCAACTATCGATTTGGCTACAAAGCAAACATCACCCGAACGTATGTGGGAAATGACACGGTTGAAACTCCGTTAGCGTCTATCGATACCAAGAAATTCCAAGAAAAAATTCAATTCCCAATATTAGAACAAGACATCACCAACGAATATTGGGTCGACAGCGAAGGCAAAGTGGTAAAAACCATACAGTATTTAGGCCCTGATATGACAAGGCTTGAGTTAACCGTCCTTAAGCATTATCAAAGCAATTAACGAACAGGGTAATGAACTAAAATGATGAATTATATGAGTCATACATCAAAAATGACGGGACGTCGGTTGCCATTGGTGAGAACTTTATTAACGATGAGAGCTCTGTTAATGATCAGCGCTTTGTTTGCTTTGAGCTCCGCTTCTTCGGCTTCTGATCTTGTTACGCCTGAACGCTCTTCGTCGATTAAAACAACAATCGAGCTTCCTCTTCAAGGTGTGACGCTTGAGTATCAAACTAACGTTCGACTGCTTCGTGTATTAGACGACGCAAACGCGAATGCGAGCTCTAACGCTAACGGTACTATTGGTTACTTCCCCCTTTCGGCTCAACTGTTTGATATAACCAATACTGAAGCGACTGCAGTTACTGGATTTAAAGAAGCTAACCAAGCTATCGAAGCCAAAAAGCGCAATGTACTGAACCAGCTTGAAGCTTTCGCAGTAGAAGAGCCAGAAGCAAACTTAGTGCGCCAACAGTTAGCCTCTTTCCAATATCTCAATCGAGTTTTTATTGAGCTAGACCGTAATGCCGTTATCTCTCAATCAGATAAGAACCCACTGCTTGTTTCAAGTTCTCATACTAACAAGCCGTCAGACAGTCAAACTCAAGCCTTTTCTCTGTACTTACCACAACGACCAACGTCAATTCAGTTGATGGGTGCAATGAAAGAGTCGGTAACAATGAATCTGATTGAGCATGGTACGTTGAATGATTACCTCGATGCATTGCCGAATGGCTTTATTAGTGAATCTGCAGATAAAAGCGTGGCGTATGTTGTCCAGCCAGATGGCGAGGTACAAACCATTCAATACGCATACTGGAACGAACAGCCGGTTTACTTAGCACCAGGTGCCATCGTATTTATGGCGTTCTACTCTTTGCCATCGGAATACTCAACGTTGAACCAAGATATTGTCGATTTGCTACGTCATAAGGTTGGCCTGTAATGCTGAAACAGAAATCATTCCCTCTATCGGCAGTGTGCACATCGGTTGCTTGTGCTTTATTAATGACCAATAGCATGTCGATTCGAGCAGAGACAGTCATTGATTCCTCTTCGATTCGAGCAGAAAAATCACCATTCGACGACACAGAATACAGAACGTCGCAAATGAACTTTGGTGGTGTTGGCTTAATGCAAATGCCTACCGCGCGCATGGCTCCTGAGGGGGAGTTTAATCTTAGTGCATCATTCAATAACGAGTATCACTTTTATAACGTTAGCTTACAAATAATGCCTTGGTTAGAAACCACCATTCGATACACGCAAATGCAAGGTGTTCTTATGAGTTCCCCAGGTGTCGATGGCGACTGTTCCACAAATAATTTCAGTGGGTGTAATGAATACACGGATAAAGGTATCGACTTTAAAGTTCGTTTAATTGATGAAGGGTATTATTTACCACAGCTATCTGTGTCCATAAGGGACTTTGGTGGTACAGGAAAGTTTGATGGGGAAGCTTTGATGACTAGTAAGCGCTTTGGCCCTGTTGATTTTACCTTGGGTATGGCTTGGGGGTATATGGGCACTAGTGGTAACTTAACCAACCCATTGTGTAAAGCCAGTGACAAATATTGTAACCGTTCATCAGGTGCTAAAGGTAATGGTGGAATGTTGGAATTTGAGCGTTTGTTTAAAGGCGATGCAGCGATTTATGGTGGTTTTGAATATCAAACCCCTTATAAGCCGTTAACCGTGAAGCTTGAATACGATGGCAATGATTACTCTCAAGATTTTCCTGCACGTAACGGTGTCGACATGACACAACACACGCCATGGAACGTGGGTGCTGTGTATCGTTTCACCGATTGGGGTTCGGCTAAAATGAGCTACGAGCGAGGTGATACGCTAACCCTTGGCTTCGATCTCTCTACCAACTTTAATGAAATGTATTCCGTGTGGCGAGATACCGAAACAGCAGAGTTGCGCCCGAGTGGTATCGAGACGGTTGATGACATCGATATGGCGGCTCTTGCAAGCCAACTTGAAACGATCGCTGGTTATGAACAAGCGCAAATCTTGGTCGACGATAACAGCATTGTGGTAAAGGGCACTCAGGTTAAATATCGAGACAGAGATATCGCTGTTGAACGCGGTGCGACCGTGATCGCGAATGCGGTACCGAGTTACATTGATACTTACAAAATAATCGAAAACGATAAATCGTTGGAACTCACCGAGACAACGGTTAATGCACAAGCGTTCAAAGCGGCAGCGAACAATAATTATCTTAACGCTCAAACCCGTGATGCTTCACACACTCACGAGTTAGAACGTAAGAAATCCGTTATCTATCATGATGGGCGTGAGCGATTCGATGTATCGATTTCACCAAACCTCGCTCAATCGTTCGGTTCGGTCGAAAATTTCTACTTATACAGCTTGGGGTTATACACCAACGCATCGTTTTGGGCGTTAAACAATGTTGAACTGTCGGGCTCTCTGTACGTTAACTTAGTCGATAACTACGACAAGTTTAATTACGAAATCCCATCAGACGGCACTGACCAAACGCCAAGAGTAAGAACCTTGTTCCGTTCTTACGTTGACGATCCGGTTCGCTTAGATCGCTTACAACTGACTTGGTTTGAAGATTACGGCAGCGGTGTCTACACCCAAGCTTACGGTGGCTACCTTGAAAGCATGTTTGCGGGTGTGGGTGGTGAAATCCTGTATCGACCATTCAACCAAAACTGGGCCATTGGTGCAGACATGACTGCAATAAGCCAGCGCGATCCTGAAAGTTGGTTCGGCACGTTTGATCAAGAGATCCAAGTTAACCCAGATGACAGCAGCCGAACGTACAAAGTGATCGACAAAGGCACGACGGGCTTTATTACTGGTTACTACACCCCACAATGGGATTTCTTGAGCGATACCTTGCTTAAAGTGGGTGTGGGTAAATTTCTTGCGGGTGATATCGGGACTCGTGTCGACTTCTCTAAGCAGTTCAAGAGCGGCGTGATTGCTGGTGCGTTTGTTAGCTTAACCGACATGACAACCGAAGAATACGGTGAAGGCAGCTACACCAAAGGCTTCTATGTATCGATTCCGTTCGATCTTGTTACTGTGAAACCAAGCTCAAGCCGCGCAGGTTTTACCTGGTTACCGATCACGCGTGACGGCGGCCAAGTGTTGAATAAGCAATACAACTTGTTCGATCAAACCGATGCTCGCTCACCTTGGTTCCAAAGGCCGAGTAGCGTTAAGTAGATCGAAAGCAGATGCGGGTGACGAGTAAGCGGGATACGAAGAGCGGGGAAAGAGCAGTCTCGAATAATCGAATAACGAATAGCTTAAGATATCGTGATATTCATTGGGTCTAGCTTTTGGTTCTCCCCCTTGAACGCCGTTCGTTTTTGATCGGTGATGTTCATCAAAGGGGGAGTTCGAGGGGGATATTAATCTATGTGTTACCAACCCCTCCCAGCCTCCCCTTATGTTGGTATTTTCTGCCAAGCAACAGTTGTGATAAAGGGGAGGAGCCAAAAGCATCCCGACACGGCTTTAGGCTCTTCGTTTACTCGTATCTCGCTACTCTCATCTGCTCTTTAGCTCTTCGCCACTCGTTCACTCGCATCCCGTATCTGCTCTTTAACCATTCAACTAGGTTGATAATAAACACAAATTGTGGATAATGCATACGCAATAAAATAACCGGGTGAAAGTCCGATCTTTGGCTCGGTTTATGACAAAAAACCTCTATCTCAATTCCAGATAGATAGAGGCAGATTAACTACGCAGTGTGATGTCGCGGAATATCAAAGGGCGGTAGCGTTCCTATCTTTGATATTAAGTGGGAGCGATATCACAGTAATAGCCCTCCTTAACTCTATTAAATACTGCGTAGCTGATAAAATTGTTTGTTCTAACTTCTTTGGGTGTCCTTTGGGATATCACGACACATTCCGTTTCTATGACTTGGTTAACATGAAGATTAATAAAAATCGTCTCCTTTTAGCGCTCCTTCCTGTATTGCTTGCAGGGTGTACTACTCCAGGAACTCACCTTTCTACTGGCAACAAGAATGTGATTCAGCCTTCAGAGGAACAGCAAGAATCTGATATCTCTGATGTGGTTAACCTTTACCCACTGACAGCTCAATCAGTATCGACTTACCAAACGGGTACATTGTCGGTGTCACAAGCCAACCCTGAACTCGACGTAGACATCGCAAAGTATGAATACAAAGTCGGCGTGGGCGATATCTTAAATATCACGATCTGGGATCACCCTGAACTGACCATTCCTGCGGGCTCTTACCGTAGCAGCACAGAAGCGGGTAACTGGGTTCATGCAGACGGCACCATCTTCTACCCATACATTGGTACAGTAGAAGTTGCAGGAAAAACGGTTCGTGAAATTCGTTCTGATATAGCGGAACGTTTGGCGAAATACATCGAAAGCCCTCAAGTTGATGTAAACGTAGCGGCTTTCCGATCTAAGAAAACCTACATTACCGGTGAAGTATCTAAACCTGGCCAGCAGCCAATCACTAATATCCCTTTAACGTTACTGGATGCCGTGAACCGTTCTGGCGGTTTGTCTGAAGATGCAGATTGGCGCAATGTTTCATTAACCCGTAATGGCGTGGAAGAGAACCTTTCACTTTACGGTTTGATGCAACGTGGTGACTTAACGCAAAACCGCTTACTGCAAGCGGGGGATATTGTTCACGTACCGCGTAATGACAACCAGAAAGTGTTCGTGATGGGTGAAGTGAACGATCCTCAACTACTTAAGATTGATCGCGTTGGGATGAGCCTAACCGAAGCACTCAGCAACGTAGGTGGTATTAACCAGCTGACGGCAGATGCAACGGGTGTGTTTGTGATCCGAACTTCTGATGATAAATCAGAACGCATGGCAGACATCTACCAACTCAATATGGAAGATGCATCAGCTTTAGTGATTGGCACCGAGTTTGATTTAAAGCCTTATGATATTGTTTACGTAACGGCAGCACCCATCAGCCGTTGGAACCGTGTAATTGGACAGCTTGTGCCTACCATTTCTGGCTTTAACGAGCTGACCGAAGGTATGTTGCGCGTTCGTAATTGGTAATAAGCCCTGGTTTGTAATAAACCCTAATTAATCATCAGGTTGCACTTAACGTGTAACCTGATTTTTACATCTAAAAGTAAACCCAGCTTATAAGCCCAATACAATTAGAGACCATTATGTTTAATAAAATTTTAGTCGTATGCGTGGGCAACATTTGTCGTTCCCCGACTGGAGAGCGAGTTTTACAAAACTTGCTGCCCAACAAAGAAGTGGCCTCTGCCGGTATCGCTGCTGAGAAAAGCCGTTTAATTGGTAAGCCTGCAGACGACACTGCCATTGTAATAGCCGCTGAAAATGGGGTTGATGTTGAAAATCATCAGTCTCAACAAGTCACGCCACAGCTTTGTGCTCAGTATGACTTGATCTTGGTGATGGAGAAGGGCCATTTAGAAGCGCTTACTCAAATATCGCCGGAGGCTCGCGGAAAAACGATGCTGTTTGGTCAGTGGATTGGCCAGAAAGACATTCCTGACCCTTATCGTCAAAGTCGTGAGGCGTTTGAACACGCTTATAAGCTGATTGACGAAGCGGCGCAAGCTTGGGCAAAAAAACTGTAGGTTTAAATGCAATAGATTTTAGATGCAGTAGGTTTTAAATAGACAGCTTTTTAAATGTCATGCTCTAAATGTAGGCATGGTAAAGCCACCAACGGAATAATATAAAAGAGAAGTACGCGGAGCGTATATAGTCTCTTAAATAGCAATAATTTAGGAAGTAGCAAACAAATGACAACACAACCCTCTCAGCAATCGCATACAGATAACTCTGATGAGATAGATTTAGGAAAACTGCTTGGCATTCTGCTGGACGCTAAATGGCTAATCATGCTGACCACATTCGCTTTTGCTGTGTTTGGTATTGCGTTTGCTTTGCTTTCGACGCCGATATACAAAGCGGATGCCCTGATCCAAATTGAAGAGAAAAGCTCTGGTGGCATCTCTTCTATGGTTGGTGATATGGGTGAATTGTTCTCTCAAGAATCTTCAGCTACAACCGAAGTCGAGATCATCAAATCTCGTATGATCTTGGGTGAAACGGTGGATAAGTTTAACTTAACGACTGTGACCTCACCTAACTATGCGCCAATCGTCGGCAAAGGCTTTGCACGCTTAACTGGCGACATCAACCACATTGCGGTTAGCCGTTTCAACATGCCAAGCTATGCGAGCGACTACGGGCACACGATCCAGATCCTAGATGCCGAGCAGGGCACTTACCAATTAGTTCGCGACGATGAGCGCGTTATCCTAAAAGGCAAAGTGGGTGAGCTAGCAACAGCAGACGACTACAGCTTGTTTGTGGCAGGTTTTGAATCACATAACGATTTTGAATTCTCTATTAGTCAACGTAGCCGACTAGAAGCGATCGAATGGCTGAAGGAATCTTTGTCTCTGTCTGAACAAGGTAAGCAAACCGGCATTTTGAAGCTGAGCTTTGAAGGCGAAAACAAACAACAGATTTCTGAAATACTGAACCACATTAGCCAGATCTACTTTTTACAAAACGTGAAACGTAATTCAGCGGAAGCAGAGAAGAGCCTACAGTTCTTAGAGAGTCACCTTCCTGGTATTAAATCTGAGTTAACTGGCTATGAAGACACACTCAACAATTATCGCCAAAAGAACGAATCGATCGACTTGGGCTTAGAAGCACAATCAACCTTGAAGGTAATGGTCGAGCTTGAAGCGCAATTGAATGAACTGACGTTTAAAGAAAGTGATATCAGTCAGCGTTTCACTAAAGATCACCCGGCATATAAGTCACTGATTGATAAGCGTAAAACGTTGTTGGGCGAGCGAGAGCGCCTGAACAAGCAAGTGCAAAAGCTGCCGAAAACACAACGTGAAGTACTGCGTATGACACGTGATGTTGAAGTAAACCAACAGATCTACATCCAGTTACTAAACAAGGTTCAAGAGCTGAGCATTATTAAAGCCGGTACGGTCGGTAACGTTCGTATCTTAGATGACGCGCAAGCGTATGCTCGCGCCGTTAAACCTAAGAAGCCGCTGATTGTTGTGTTAGCAACGCTATTGGGTGGCATGCTAAGTGTCGCGTTTGTGTTAGTAAAAGCAGCGTTCCACCGAGGTGTTGAAAGCCCAGACCAAATTGAACAAATTGGCCTGCCTGTTTATGCAGCGGTACCAAAATCTGATTTGCAGGTAGAGCTCACTAACCGTTTTAAATCGAAGAAGAAGCAAACTAAAGGGACTCAAGCGCTGCTTGCTGAATCTAACCCGGCGGATCTTTCGATTGAAGCGCTGCGTGGCCTTCGTACCAGCTTGCACTTCGCAATGCTAGAAGCGAAAAATAACATCTTGATGATCTCTGGCCCTGCGCCAAGCATTGGTAAATCATTCATCTCGACTAACTTTGCCGCAGTAGCCGCAAAAACAGGCCAGAAAGTATTGTTGATTGATGCCGATATGCGTAAAGGTTACCTACAACAAAGCTTTGGTGTGAACTGGGATAACGGCCTTTCTGATGTATTGAGCAGCAAGCAAGAGTTCGCTCAATCAGTGAAGTCGACACCAGTAGAAAACCTAGAAATCATTACCCGCGGGCAAGTACCACCCAACCCATCTGAACTGCTTATGCACCCGCGCTTTGCAGAACTCATGGAATGGGCATCAAAAGAATATGACTTGGTGATTGTCGATACCCCACCTGTACTGGCGGTAACCGATCCAAGCATTGTCGGCGCCTTCGCTGGCACCACATTAATGGTCGCGCGTTACGGTCAAAACACCATTAAAGAGATCGATGTAGCTCGCAACCGCTTCGAACAATCGGGCATCGAAGTGAAAGGCGTTATCTTCAACGCCATCGAGAAGAAAGCATCAAGCTCATACGGCTACGGTTACTATAATTACGCATATTCGAGCGACAAGAAATAAAGTTAAAGAGCAGTAACGAGATGCGAGTAACCGGGTAAACGAAGAGCTAAAGACAGTAACGGGATGCGAGTGGCGAGATACGAAAAGCGCCACTCGAATCCGTTCTTCATCTCTTCGTTACTCGTTTACCCGCTCCGCTGCTCGAATCTGCTCTTTTAGCTCTTCGAATCCCGTCTACCCGCTACTCGAATCTGCTTTTCTACTTCTTCACCACGCCACCCGTTAAATACAATCCAATCGCCGCTAACACAGGATAACCAAACGCTTCATTGGTCATTTCCCCTAATGGCTTCCAATCGTAACCGTGCATGCAGCCAAGAATCACCATCACATGCAGTGCCACATAAGGAATGGTGAACAACAACACAATGTAGCGCTGTACCAACTTAAAAGGTTCATACGCTTTAAGCAGTGCCAGCTTGTGCTTCGCTTTTTCTTCATCAGTAAAAAACATCGCATCTCCTGTGTTGGTGAGTGCATCTAACCCCTTGCTAATCGAAGACTGGCTCCCGAATATTCTTCCGAACAATGTCATACTGCTCCTTGGTTTATTGATTGGCTTTGACCGCATGTATAGCCTTTGACTGTATAACCTTACGGTTCGACAACCTTGGCGAGACCTCTGCTCCGCCATTTATCCGTTGAATTAGATTCCCTATCACGTTCGTCCCTCACTGTAGGGAATGACGACTACTTTTATTAAGTGAATAATCTCACGACTCCGTCATTCCGCCATTCTGTTGCTTTAGAGGCGAGGAACGAAGTATCTGGAATCTGCTTTTAGTCTCTCCGCATCTCGCTTACTCGCATCCCGCAACTGCTCTTCAAATTATTCGAAGACTTAGCTTTTGGTCCTCCCTCTTGAACACCGGACTATTGTGAGTGGTGATGTTAATAAAAGGGGGAGTTAGAGGGGGTTGCTAGCTAATGCCTAACCAACCCCTCCCAGCCTCCCCTTGTATAGGATATTTTTTGCCAAGTAACAGTCGTGATAAAGGGGAGGAGCTAAAAGCACAACAACCATCTTCTTCTCCTCGCTCTTAATCTCTTCGCTACTCGTTTACCCGTCACTCGCATCCCGCAACTGCTCTTCAAATTATTCGAAGACTTAGCTTTTGGTCCTCCCCCTTGAACACCGGACTATTGTGAGTGGTGATGTTAATAAAAGGGGGAGTTAGAGGGGGTTGCTAGCTAATGCCTAACCAACCCCTCCCAGCCTCACCTTTCGAATCCCGCATCTGCTCTTAAGCTTTTATCTTCAAAACAGGACACGCCTTATTCACGCCCCAATCTTTATGCCCCTTAACATTCTCATCTGAAATCAAAAACTGCTCTTGCAGTGCAGCCATCAAACCAAACAGTGCCTTGCGCTGCGCAAGTGTGAAGTTATCTTCTGGTTGCAGCTCGGCATTACAACCGCCAACCAAACAAACCCCAATATTGCCCTTGTTGTGTCCTTTCACATGCGCGCCAGTTTGCGACAGCGGCCTGCCCAATTGGACATCCCCATTGCGACGAATAACAAAGTGATACCCCACATCGCGCCAGCCTCTCTTTTTATGCCATTGGCGAATCTCGGCTACGCCTACATCTTGCTGTGGCGGCGTGGCGCTGCAATGCACAGTAATAAAGGAATATGGCGGGCAATGAGGTAAGCGGAGTAAAACCGAAACCAGGCTGAATGAATAGGATGCTGAAGGTAAACAAGGCTCTAACGAAGGGATAAGCTCCATCTTGCTAGCCTGCTCTTCCGAATCAATTCGTTCTTTGGTGTCAGCCCGCTCTGGCAAAACAGACGCTTCTAACGGCTGATTTGGAACTCGATCAGTTGCTGGTGGAGTGTTTGACAAAATAAATCCTCGTGTTGTTGTAAATAGGCGATTAAAGACGTTGATAGCGATTCATTTAAATCAGGGTGCAATGCGATGTGTTGTCGCAGACTGGTGGCTACGGTTTTTTCATAGCCGGGGTGGTGGCTGACATAACGTAAATACATCACGTAATAACCCAGAGGCTGCTTACGCCGCGATCGGCTGATCATCCAGCAAATATCGTCATAGCTGGGGGCGTCACCGCATTCATCCTCATTAAAATAACAACCTTCCAAATGGCTTTCTTTATAACCGTTAACTTCATAGCTCAGTACTTGGCCAAACCCATCACTATCACTAAAAAATAACGGCTGACGTGATTGAGTGAGGGAGTTAGCACGGCACTCGATGCTCGCCATACCGGGTTGATACGCTGAAATAAAAAGAGAAACTATCGCCTTCATTAAGCACCTTATTGCTGCATGGGGAGGGCAATGTACTTCAACATTCTTGATTGGGGTTGGCGGGAATAACACGAAAACAGAGGAATACAGAAAAATGAGAGGTGCTTCGAAAAGCCATTGCTTAATAAGGTTGATGTTGCATATCTATCCGAGGCGATTAACCAAACATTTTTTCTTACAACTTATCTCATGGGCCTTTCGCCCCTAAAGCGCCAAAAAGTGTTGTTAATGCTCTGTATATCAATGGATTTCTATACGAATGACTAATTAACAAGGAGCGTTAACCATGTGTGTTTCTCTAATTCTTTCTTTCATCCCATTAAAAACTGGCTCGCCAATAAGCAAGTTAGTGCTATTGAAATTAGCCGATAACGCAGACGCGCGCGGCGTGTGTTTCCCATCCTTAAATTACTTAGCGCAATATTGCGAAGTGTCGGTAAGAACCGTGAAACGACACGTTAACGAGCTCGAAAGACAAGGGTTTTTGAAGCGGATAAAGCGCTTTGATGATTCAGGACGCCAGCGCAGCAACATATATCAGCTGCGCCTTCCCAGCGACAGCCACATTCAGCAGACCGATCTAGCCCAAGCGAATCAAGAGAACACGAATGTAGAACAAATAGGTTTACCGTCAGCTTCGTCGGAATACCCCCAGAAGACAGAACATGCGCAGAAAACCGACCATTCAGACACTCCCCTGGGTGACTCAAGATCCACCACGGAGAGTGATCACCTGGCACACATAATCTTTCATAAAGAACATAAAACAGAGTTGAGCTTGAAAAACGGCAGCTTGGATGACACCGATGTACTTGATCCCCCAAGCGGTTCTGAACAACATGAGATCTCGACACCTAAAACCAACGTCACAAACCCCATAAGCCAACAGAATGAAGCCGTGATTCACCTGCTCACCAAAGAGGGCAGCGCGCCGATTTATCATGAGTTCTACAAAATCTTAGAGCGAACCTACCCAAAGTTAGATGTGCTGCAAGAACTGCATGCCATGCAAGCCTGGCTGTACATCAACCCAGATAAGCGCAAACCCTTTGAGCACATTGGCCACTTTGTGAATGGCTGGCTAAGAAGAAGCGCCCAAGCCAAAGCGAAGCGAGACTCATCGCCAGTCTTTAAGCAGGCTAGAGCGGCTAAGCAAACAAAAGCGGCTAAACCAGCAAGGGCTTCTGCTTCTACATCGACCAAGGAAGCTAAAACCCAACCGGCAGCCAAGCCCATGGTTCACAAACAACCCACGCCCGTCTCTCAGGCCCTAGCGGACTACCAAGCCAAAAGCACCACCAATCCGTTCGAAGCACGTATCAAGGCCCTCGTTCAATCCAAATCGCACGGCGCGGATTCTAAGCAGTGACCATTCGATTATTTACAGACGAAGCGCTTGTTCACACAGCCAAAGCTATTAAAAAAATAGCTTAGAAAACCAAGATCTTAGGAAACCAAAAGGCTAGGGCAGACCAAGCGCGAATACAGACAAAAAACGTCAAGAAACAAAAGTAGAATTAGGGAGAGGGCAAATGGACGATATCAGCCTAAAAAAACTGACAACGGAAGAAAAAGTCACCATTTTAGAAAAAGAGATAGCGCGAGTGGAAGGGCGTATTGGCGAGTTCTTGAAACTGCTTGTTACCCATTACCCACAAGGGCTAACACGTACTGAGATTAAAGCGTTATTGGCGGTAAACAACAACCCAAGCTTCGTCTCGCTGTACAGAAACGGCAATATTTTCATTGATATAGAAAAGCGCTACTGCGACGTAGCACAAGAAAACCGATACCACATAGGGACTCAGTACCTACAAGACGTACAATGCTCCCGCTGGGTCAATGCTTTGTGAAGCCTTGTCAGAATTAGGTAAATTGCAAACTGGTCAATATGCACTTGATTTGCTAGACTACGCAGCAAATTAAAACCGTATGAAAAACGCATAAAGCGAACAAATTGTCACTATTGCCTTTAGGAGCCAAACCTAAGGGCGGTAGCGTACCCAAATTCAGCTCGCTGGCAAGTAATAGCAATTCAAAAGCGCTACAAGCTACAGAAAGGCTACTTTTGGTGGCCTATTGGGGCGGTTTTAAGAAAGTAAGCAAAATCTAGGTTTTATAAGGTATTGTCGAAAATAGACTGTCTCAAAATGAATAAAAAGTGTCTCAGTGGCTTAATATTGACTGAGACATTTTCGTGAGATTAAACCTCAAAAATTCTATACACATTCACGTTCGTGAGTTGTTCTAAGCTATATACTATAAGAGAAAACTATGAAGATCCTCGTCACTGGTGGTGCTGGCTTTATCGGCTCTGCAGTCATTCGTCATATCATCAAGAATACATCTGACAGCGTGGTCAACGTTGATAAGCTCACTTACGCAGGTAATTTAGAATCTCTTATCGAAGTGGATTCAAGTGAACGTTACGTATTTGAACAAGTCGATATTTGCAACCGAGCTGAGCTTGATCGTGTGTTTGTCGATCACCAACCGGATGCGGTGATGCATCTTGCGGCTGAATCGCATGTTGACCGCTCAATCACTGGCCCAGCGGCGTTCATTGAAACCAATATTGTTGGTACTTATACCCTACTAGAGGCAGCTCGCGAGTATTGGAATACACTGGAAGAAGGTGCAAAAGCAGAGTTTCGTTTTCACCACATCTCTACTGATGAGGTGTATGGCGACCTTCCTCATCCTGATGACGTGGAAGTAGGGACAGAGCCTTCAGCCAATAAAAAGTTGCCAATGTTTTTAGAGACAACCTCGTATGAGCCATCAAGCCCATACTCTGCGTCAAAAGCATCGAGCGATCACCTAGTACGTGCATGGTTACGTACTTACGGCCTGCCAACTATGGTGACTAACTGCTCAAACAACTACGGCCCTTACCACTTCCCTGAAAAGCTGATCCCGCTGGTCATCCTCAACGCGCTTGAAGGTAAAGATTTACCTATTTACGGTAAAGGCGACCAAATCCGTGACTGGCTGTTTGTCGAAGACCACGCCCGCGCGCTCTACAAAGTGGTGACGGAAGGTAAAGTAGGCGAGACCTACAACATCGGTGGCCACAACGAGAAGAAAAACCTCGAAGTGGTGAACACTATTTGCGACATCCTAGATACGTTAGTACCGAAAGAGTCAGCGTATGCTGAGCAAATTACGTATGTTCAAGACCGCCCTGGTCACGACCGTCGATATGCTATTGATTCGTCCAAAATGCAACGTGAGCTGAATTGGACGCCAGAAGAGACGTTTGAAACAGGTCTTCGTAAAACCGTGCAATGGTACCTAGATAATTCTTCATGGTGTAAAAATGTGCAAGATGGTAGTTATCAACGTGAGCGTTTGGGCGTAGAAACAACAGAATCAAAGGTGAAGAAATAATGAAAGGCATAGTTCTAGCCGGTGGTTCAGGAACTCGTTTATACCCATTGACGCGCGGGGTATCAAAGCAGCTATTACCAGTTTATGATAAACCAATGATCTATTATCCGCTTTCTGTGCTTATGTTGGCGGGTATTCGTGAAATACTAATTATCACGACACCAGAAGACCAAGAGGGCTTTAAACGCTTGTTGGGCGATGGGACGGACTTTGGTATTGAATTGCAATACGCGATTCAGCCCAATCCGGATGGCCTAGCGCAAGCGTTTATTATCGGTGAAGAATTTATTGGTGATGACAGCGTGTGTTTAGTGTTGGGTGACAATATTTTTTATGGACAAGGCTTTACCCCTATTTTGCAAAGTGCAGCTGAAAGAGCTTTTGGAGCGACAGTTTTTGGTTATCAAGTCAAAGACCCAGAGCGTTTTGGTGTGGTTGAGTTCGATGAAGATATGAAGGCCGTTTCAATTGAAGAAAAGCCGGAAGTACCGAAGTCTAACTACGCGGTAACAGGCTTGTATTTCTACGATAATCGCGTGGTGGAAATGGCTAAGCAAGTGAAGCCATCACATCGCGGTGAGCTAGAAATTACCACACTCAATGAAATATACCTCGCTGATGGTTCACTGAACGTTGAATTATTAGGTCGTGGTTTTGCGTGGCTAGATACAGGAACACATGAAAGCCTTCATGAAGCCTCGTCTTTTGTACAAACGATAGAAAATGTTCAAGGCCTAAAAGTGGCTTGTCTTGAAGAGATAGCTTGGCACCAAGGTTGGCTTTCTAGGGAGCAGCTCTTGAAAGCTGGTCATACACTATCGAAAAATGAGTATGGTCAGTACCTACTTGCTTTACTCGAAGAATAAGATTGAAAGAGTTTGGTTATGAGTTTTATACACTGGATTGATTTCCCAAAAATTGGCGATGATAGAGGCAACTTAGTTGTATTGGAGGAAAATGAAAATATTCCCTTTTCTATCAAGCGTATTTATTACCTTTTTGATTTGCAATCAGATATACCTCGTGGATTTCATGCCCACAAAGAGCTTGTTCAAGTTGCTGTTTGTGTGAAAGGTCATTGTGATATTTTGATGAACGATGGTAAAAACAAAGAAACAGTCACGTTAAGTTCTCCTGATAAAGGTCTTCTCATTGATGTAATGCAGTGGCATGAAATGCGTAACTTCTCTGAAGACTGTGTGTTGTTAGTTCTTGCAAGTGATATTTATGATGAAGCTGATTACATAAGAGATTACTCTGAGTTTGTAAGGAAAGTTAATGCTAAGTTCTAAAAATATTACTCTACGTTTGGTAGAAGAAAGTGATGCCGAATTTATTGTGTCGTTGAGAGTTGATGACAAATATAATAAGTATCTATCAACTGTTTCGGCTGACATTGATAATCAAAAGTTATGGATTAAGAACTACAAGACTAAAGAAATCAATAGAGAAGAATTCTATTTTATTATCGAACGTAATGATGGGACTCGTTGTGGAACAGTTAGGCTTTACGATTTTATCAATGATTCATTCTGTTGGGGAAGTTGGATTCTTAATGAAGACAAAGGAAGATATTCTGCCTTAGAGTCTGCTTTGCTAGTTTATGAATTTGGCTTTGATCATTTGGGTTTTAAAAAAAGTCACTTTGAAGTTGTAAAAGGTAACTTAAAAGTTATCGACTTTCATCTTAAGTTTGGTGCAATAGAAGTTGCACAAGATGATATTAATCATTATTACGAAATAGATAAGCAATCTATTGAAAAAGTAAAAAATAGATTTTCTAGGATTATAAATAAATGATTTCATTTTTAGATTTGAAAAATATTAATCAACAATATCAACAAGAGTTAAAAGAGGCATGCGCACGTGTTATCGATTCTGGCTGGTACATTATGGGCGCCGAACTTACAGCATTTGAACAAGAATTTGCGGCGTATTGTGGAACTCAACATTGTATAGGTGTTGCTAATGGGCTTGATGCTCTGACATTGACGTTGAGAGCGTGGAAAGAGCTCGGAAGATTACAATCTGGTGATGAGGTGATTGTACCCGCGAATACCTATATAGCTTCTGTTTTAGCGATCACCGAAAACGATTTGGTACCAGTTTTGGTTGAGCCTGATGAACATACCTTCAATCTTAGTCCTTCTAACATTCAAGATGCATTAACAGTAAAAACAAAAGCGATCCTACCCGTACATTTGTATGGTCAGATTTCTCCAATGGATGAGATTATAGACCTTGCCAAAGAGAATAAGTTACTTGTTTTAGAAGACTGTGCTCAATCTCATGGTGCTGAGCTTAAAGGTAAAAAATGTGGCTCGTGGGGTGACGCTGCTGGCTTTAGTTTCTATCCAGGGAAGAACTTAGGCGCATTAGGTGACGCGGGAGCTATTACAACGAATGATGCTGAGCTAGCTAAAATTTTGAGAGCATTGCGCAACTATGGTTCGCACAAAAAATATGAAAATAAATATCAAGGTGTAAACTCTCGTTTGGATGAAATTCAGGCAGCAATGTTAAGGATTAAGCTTCGTCACCTTGACTCTGAGACTATTCGTCGTCAGAAAATTGCAGATTTGTATCTTGGTCGTATTGATCACCCTGAAGTTATTTTGCCTAAACTAATTACAAAAGAAGGGCATGTGTGGCATTTATTCGTTATACGTAGCAAAAAAAGAGAAGAGCTTCAACATTGGCTTTTAGAGCATGGTGTGCAAACTTTGATTCATTATCCCGTACCACCACATAAGCAGCCTGCATATAGTGCATTGAATAAAGTTTCAAAACCTACCACTGAATCTATTCATGACCAAGTAATTTCATTACCATTGGATCCAACAATGAAGGATGCAGACGTGATTAAAGTTATAGAGCTAATTAATGGCTTTAAGTAATGAGTAAACTTTTGAAAGTTGCAGGAATGACTGGTTTACTAACCTTATTACGAATGCTAATGGGGTTTGTTATAGCAAAAGTGGTAGCTATTTATACTGGTCCAACAGGTATGGCGATGTTAGGCCAGGTGCAAAGTATGGTAACCAGTTTGAATGGCATCATCAATGCTCCTGTAAGTAGTGGAGTTGTTCGTTTTACTGTTGAAAATAAAGACAAAGGCTTTCAAGCTTGTGCTCCCTGGTGGAGAGCTGCATTTCAATGGGTGCTTTTAGTATCTGCCATTGTGATACCTTTGGGGTTGTTGTTTTCGAGTGAAATTGCAACTTGGTTATTTCAAGACTCTGCTTTATCGTGGATAGTAATAACAACGGTTTGTGTACTGCCACTGTCTTCAATGGGTACACTATGTAATTCTATTATTAACGGACAACAATTATACCGGCGATTTGTTGGGCTTGGTATGGTTTCGACTATCATTTCAAGTTGCGTAATGCTTGTAATGATTGCGCTTTACAATATTGAAGGGGCTTTATTAGCTGCGGCAATTCAATCTGCGTTGATTGGAGTTGTTATGTTGATTGCTAACTTGAAACAACCTTGGTTGAAGTTACGTTATTGGTGGGGAACTACAGATCGTGAAGCAAGAAAAGCTACTGGTGGTTACCTATTGATGGCAATTACGAGCGCTTTGACTGTTCCTGTTTCATTGATTCTCGTACGTAGCTTGTTGATTGATAAAGTAGGATGGGATGTAACAGGTCAATGGCAAGCCGTGTGGAAAATATCTGAAGTATATCTAGGAGTTGTTACCATGGCTTTAGGGACTTATTACTTGCCTCGTTTATCATCCCTAACAGGAGCAGATGCCATTGTTAGAGAAATACATAAAACAGCTCGTGTGATCATCCCAATTGTTGTCTGTATAGCTCTTGGTGTCTATATTTTTCGTGATATAGCTATTGAGTTACTATTTACTGATGATTTTAGAGGTGCTCGAGATCTATTTTCTATACAGTTAATGGGTGATGTTACAAAGATCATCTGCTGGTTGTATGCTTACCCTATGATTTCTAGGGGGGCTACGAAATGGTTCATATCTACAGAAGTAATATTTTCTATAACATTTTTTTTATTAAGCTACTTTCTTATAGAGAAGTATAGTGTTTATGGCGTTACATATGCATATTTTATTAATTATATATTGTACTTTTTGTTCCTCATTATAAATGTTAAACGCTATTCTAAATAATGTTAACTTTTGGCGGAAACTTGTTAAAAATAAAGTGGTGGATATGGTTTGTTTGGTTGGTTTATAATAATTTTATTATTTTCATTCCTTTCATTGTTATTTAAGAATGAAAAGTCAAGATTTATTTGGTTTATTTTAGCTTGTATTGGAGGGTTTAGGTTTAATATAGGTACTGATTTTCATCAATATGTAATAATTTATAATCAGATTATTATGTCCCCATATTTATATCCAATAGAACCTGGTTATAAAATTTTGGTTGTAGCTTCTGATACCATTGGTGGAAACCCACAGTTAGTTTTTCTTTTTACATCAATCTTGACGATGTATTTTTTATATAAAGGTTTTTGTTATTATTTGCTAGATTTGAAGTTGAAGTCTTATAGTTATATTGTTATTTGCTGTCTGTTTTTTGTTTTATACTTTTATGTTTTAACTTCGGTTCGTCAAGCTCTAGCATTATCTATTTTTTTCTACTCTAGTAAATATATAATACAAAAAAAGTTTTATAAGTTTAGTCTAGCTTTACTATTGTCTTCAATGTTTCATACTTCTGTTATCTTTTTTCTTCCTTTATACTTTTTTGCTAATAAAAAATATTCTAATATTAAAGTATTATTCTTCCTAATTTTTTGTGTGATTTTAGTGTTTGTCGACACTTTGCCAATATTTGGAAGTGTTACAAGTGCCTTGAACTTAAAATATGCAAGATACTTTATGAGCGATTTTTATACAACAGGAGAAGGTAATCAAGGAAGTGTTGAGTTAACTTTAATTTCAATTACTCTATTGTCATTTATTTATTTCATTATAAAAAAAGAAACTTCATCATATATATTTATTGCAAATATGATACTTGTATTCATATTCCTTAGAGTTTTAGCTCTTGATATGGATGTGGTGAACAGGTTGTCTAATTATATCAAACCTTTCATGATTGTTTTCATAGTGATTTCAGTGAGAAGTCTGGTTGTCCAATTCCCTAATGCTAAAAATTTGATTGTATTCATATCATTTTTGTTTTTCTTAATCATTAACAGCGCCTATTTATATTTTTCAAATGAAAGCTTTGCTCATTTGACATTTAATCTTAAGATTTTTGGGGAAGGTAATAGTTTATTTAATGTTATAGGAAACTATGACTTATTTTGGATGAAATAGTGGTGGGTAAATGAAGAAGATATTATTTGTTGTTGGAGCTTTTCAGGTCGGTGGTATTCAATCTTATTTTTGTAAACTTTTTAAACGTTTGTCTCAAGATTATGAGGTTAGTGTTTTGCTTTTAAGTGATAAAAATGATGAAACGATGCTAAATATGTTAAAATATAATTCTACTGTTTATTATTGGCGTGATTTTGTAAATAATGAAATTATGTTTACTAAATACTCAGCCTTTAATCACTCGTTAGGTTTAAGTGAAAATAAGATTAGAGATAAATTTTCAGATATTGACTATTTACATGCTGTTGACTCTGAAACATTAATTCCCGCATATCAAGTCAGCAGCCTTGTTTGTGCAACTTTGACTCTAGGTTGCTACCATCCGCGGGAATTTACGTGGAAAGCTAGCTTCTTTGATTATTTCAGAGCTGTACAACTTGATTTAATTTATAGAATGCCGTCAAGAAATATATTTTATTGTACTCAAGATATTGCAAGAGAGTCAATGTCGGCTACACAAGGTGAAATGGATAGTAAAATAGTGATCCCGTTGTGTGTAGACGATGAAACAGGCATATATTCAAATTACTCTAGTAATAGAATTGTGTCAGTTGGACGACTAGTTGGGTTTAAATCCTATAATGAAAATATCATAAAAATATTAGATAAATTGAATGATTCTTTGGTTGGACGCCCTCCTTTTGAATACCACATTTATGGGAGTGGTCCCAACGAAAAGCATTTGAAATACCTCGCATCTAAGATCAGGTCTAAAGTTATTTTCAATGGGGAAGTAAAATATGATAATATGAAATCTGTTATAAAAGATTCATTTATATATATAGGTACCGGATCAACATTAATGGAGTCGGCTATCTTAGGTGTACCTACTATTATTGGTATTGATAGTATAAAGACACCTGATACTTATGGGTTTTATCATGAAGTTGAAGGTACTAATAATGGAGAGGTAGATCCTAGTTTGAACGTGAAACCAATATTAGATGTTATTCTGGGTATTATAAAAAACAAAAGCGATTATGACCTAGCGGCAATACATGGTAAGGAAAGGGCTTGTCACTTTTCTGTTTCTTCGGTGTCGAAAATATGGCATGACTCCCTTTTACATTCAGAGAGTATTAATATTGGAGAATATCATTATAGTGGTAGGCGCTATTTTGTGAGTAGCTTTCTTTGGAATGCTTCCAATATGACTAGGCTTCTTAAAGATAGAAAAGAGCGTTATTGAGGATGAAAGTTCTTTTCTCTGAACACGAAGAATACTATAGAGATCTGGGTTTAGATAACTGTCAAGAATTAGAATATTTTTTCGACGGTATGAGGTTATATAATTCCTCAGATAGCATTCTTAACGACTTCGATATTTTTGTGTGCGGATTCTACACAATGCCTCATAATACAGTATTAACGATAAGATTTAAGAGGTTAAATAAACCAACAGTCATGATCTCGGATGGAATTTTTGATTTTTCTAATGCAACAAAGAATATAATGCATTCAAAATATAAATGTACTCAATTTCACCCGATTATCCAAGATCATTTTATATGTATAGGTGAAAGAGAAAAAAAATATTTTTCTAGTATCAATTCATCAAAAGTAGTTAACTATATGCCTCTTCGAATCATTAATAAAAGTACTCCTCTGGTATTGCCTGAAAAAAAACGTATTTTAGTAACCACTGCAAATACCGCCTACTTCAACGCATTTGAATTTGAGTGCTTGGTTTCATTAATTATTGATATTGTTCGTGTTCTTAAGCTGAAGGGAGTTGATTTTGACTTTAGGATATTCGATGGTGAATTAATTGATGAGATAAATTCTAAGTTGGAATTTACTGTTGAAAATATTACTAGCGGAAGATTCGAAGATATAATTTCTCTTTATTCTTCTGTTATAACAACGCCTAGTAGTATTGTTATTTCATCTATGTTTCACCAACGGTCTGTTGGTATCTTAGGTTATCGTTCAGAACCGCAACTGTTAAATTCAGGTTGGTTTTTTTCTAACGCTAATATATTTGAATATGACTTTGACTCTTTTGTTAATTTAGACAAAAAAAGAATGCTATTTCAAAAAGGGTTACTTTCTACTTACTTAGAAGAGAACGATCTGTCATCCATTTTGAGAGATATATCAACTGATAAACATACAAATTGTATTCAATTTAACAATGTTGATAATAACTTGCTTAATATGTTGAACTCAATGTTTAATATAAACTTTGAATGGTACTGTAGGAAAATATATAATAAATTTAAAAGAAATAAATTACTTTCTATTTTATCTAAAAAGGTCAAGTAATGCCGAAAATTCTACACATCCAAGTTCAACCTAAGTTAGCAGGAGCACAGCAAATTTCTTTTGATATTCTTTCAAATCTGCCTGAGGATTATGATAAGCATATTCTCTTTGGTGAGGTTGAAAATAACGAGGAAGTTGTGAGTAAATTCTCCGAAGTAGGTGTTACAGTTCACTTTGTTGAAGATTTAAAACGTGATATTGGTATTTGGGATATAAGTGCACTTTTATCTATATTTAAGTTAATAAGGTCAAACAGGTTCGATATCGTACATACTAATTCATCTAAACCTGCAATTATTGGGAGAATTGCTGCATTTTTTGCTGGGGTAGATAAGATAATTCATACAGTCCATGGAATATCATTTCATGATAACTCTAGTTTTATAAAGAAAAATATATTCAGAATTATAGATGTAAACTCCGCGTTTTTTGGTACAAAAACTGTTCTTGTGAACAAATTTTATTCAAAGTATTACCGTAGTGATTTTTTTAATACATCTACCATATATAATGGTGTTGATTTTAAGAAACTTACTGTAGCCGATAAAAGCAAAGATGGTATAACGACGATAGGCTTTTTAGGTAGAATGTCAAAGCAAAAAGATCCCATGACATTTGTAAACACGGCATGCCACATTATCAAATCAAGAGATATACGTAATGTTAGGTTTATAATGGCTGGTGATGGAGATTTAAGAAATGAATGCATGGCTTTGGTCAAGGCGTTAGGCATTCAAGATTTTTTTGAATTTCCTGGATGGATAGATGACAAGTCTGAGTTTTTTAATGGAATCGATATCTTATTTCAGCCTAGTTTATGGGAAGCTTTTGGTTTAAATCTCGTTGAAGCTGGCTATTTTTCCATCCCTTGTGTTGCATCAAATGTCGAAGGTATTCCTGAAGTAGTATTGGATAATCATACTGGTATTTTGTCTAACCCTAAAAATATAACGAATTTTTCGATATCTTTAGAGCTTTTGATTTTTAATCAAGAGAAGAGGTTTGAATTAGGAGTTAATGCAAGAAATCATGTTAAAGACAATTTTTCAGTTGGTGAAATGATTTCTAAATATATATCTCTTTATGAAGAGTCGTAGTTTAATATAGAATGGAGGTGTTATGTTTTTGATCGCAGGTCCTTGTGTCATTGAATCAGAAAATTTAGTTTTAGATACGTTTGCACACTTACAAGAAATAACAAATAAACTTGGCATTGAATATATTGCCAAGTCTTCTTTTACTAAAGCTAACCGTTCATCGGCTTCTGCTTTTACTGGTCCGGGTCTCGAGGAAGGATTAAAGATCCTTCAAAAAGCGAAAGATCAGCTAGGAGTGAAAATTATAACTGATGTTCATGACGATACTCCTTTGGATGAAGTAGCATCAGTTGTTGATGTTTTACAGACCCCTGCCTTCCTTGTTCGTCAAACAGGCTTTATTCAACGAGTTGCTTCAATGGGAAAACCTGTAAATATTAAAAAAGGTCAATGGATGCACCCATCTGACATGGCTCCGGTAGTAGAAAAATGTCGTGCAGTCGGTAACGATGACATATGGCTATGTGATCGTGGTACTAGCTTTGGTTTTGGTCAACTCGTTAACTATATGCCAGGTTTAACGATCATGAAAGAAACTGGGTGTAAGGTCGTAATGGACGCAACGCACAGTGTTCAAATGCCTGGTACTTTGAATGGTTCAACTGGTGGGAACCGCTATCACGTCCCAGCAATTGCAAGGGCTGCAGTGGCTGTAGGTATTGATGGCTTGTTTATGGAAACTCACCCAGATCCAGATAACGCATTATGTGATGGTCCAAATATGTTACCACTGAAACATATGGAAGAATTATTAGAGACTTTGCTGGAGATTGATGAAGTCGTTCATCGTCGTGCTTTTATTGAATCTAAATTGGTCTAATTATGTTGGATAAACAGGTCTGTAATAATATTAAAATGGTTTTGCTTGATGTTGATGGTGTAATGACTGATGGCTCAATTTATATTAATCAAGACGGTGAGTTCTTCAAATCATTTAATGTTAAAGACGGTTTAGCTATCGAATTATTACGCAGCCATAGCATTCTTGTTGGTGTTATTTCAGGTAAAGCGAGTTCAGCTTTAGATACTCGATGCCAACAACTGGGGTTTGATGAAATAATTACTGGTTGTAAAAATAAACTTCCCGCTTTAATGAACATCTGCTCTAAATATGAAATCACATCAGATCAAATTGCTTTCCTAGGTGATGATGTGCTGGATATACCGATCTTTGAGAAGGTAGGTTTAGCTGTGGCGCCAATTGATGCTCATAGTTTAGCTATCGATAGTGCTGATTGGGTTTCATCTCTTGAAGGGGGCAAGGGGATGGTAAGAGAGTTTGTTGATCTGTTGTTGGTGACACAACTTGATAAACCACTAAAAGAGGTATACGGACCTTTACTTGATAAAATCCGCTTAGATGACGTAGCAACAATGGAGCAATAAATAATGAGTGTGAAAGTTGTAATTCCAGCACGATACGGCTCATCTAGACTGCCTGGTAAACCTTTATTAACTTTACTTGATAAACCTGTTATTTGGCATGTAATAGAGCGTTGTAAAGAGGCGGGCATCGAGCAAGCTGATATTTTTGTCGCCACTGACGATCAAAGAATCAGTGATGTGTTAAAAGATGAGGGCATCCAAGTGGTTTTAACGTCCTCGTCGCATCAATCCGGTACGGATCGTATCAATGAGGTTGTTGAGCTCAAAGAGTGGAGCGGTGATACCGTTGTCGTAAACGTGCAAGGCGATGAGCCAATGATCCCTCCAGGGCTCATACAACAACTTGTCTCATTTACGTTGTCAAACCCCTATTACCATCTTACGACTGCAGTTGTTCCTTTGCTTTCCCAAGATGACTTCGTTAACCCAAATGTAGTTAAAGCTGTTATTGGTCATAATGGTCGAGCGCTTTATTTTACTCGTTCCGCGTCGCCAATGAATCGTGATAACCCTTCTGATTTGTCATTTGCAAAAAGACATATCGGGATTTACGCCTACCGAGTTTCTGCTTTGAAAGAATTTTGTTCATACGTAGAAGATGAACTTGAGAGTTATGAAAAATTGGAACAGTTACGTGCTCTAAGCCATGGAATGAGTATCGGGGCAATGACATTTGATGGTGTCGTCCCTCATGGTATAGATACTAGTGACGATTACGAAACTATCAAAAAAATAATGGAAGAGAAGACGTTTTAAATGGCTAGTTCAATTGATATTGCAAGAGAGGTAATTCAAACCGAAATAGAAGGGTTGGATTACATGGCAAGAAGATTAGGTTCTGAATTTGAAGAGGCTATCAATGCCATTATCAACACAAAAGGTAGAACAATCATTTGTGGGATGGGAAAATCCGGAATTATCGGGAAGAAAATAGCAGCATCTTTTGCGAGTACAGGTACACCAAGTTTCTTTATGCATCCCGGTGAGGCATTTCATGGTGATCTTGGAATGGTGAAGCCTGAAGACGTGTTCATTGCTATATCGAATTCAGGTGAAACTGATGAAGTGCTAAAGCTATTACCTTTCTTGCGTGATAATGATAACTTCGTTATTGCGATCACAGGTAAAGAAAACTCTACTCTTGCTTCAAATTCGCACTGTCATTTAGATATTGCTGTACCTAAAGAAGCTTGCCCTCTGCAGTTAGCACCAACATCTTCAACTACTGCAACTCTCGTTATGGGTGATGCTTTAACTGTTGCTCTAATGGATGTACGCGGCTTTAAACCTGAAAATTTTGCTCGCTTTCATCCTGGGGGGAGTTTAGGTCGTCGGTTACTGTCGAAAGTACGAGATGAAATGTTTTCTGACAACCTTCCTAGTGTTCCTTCGGATGCTGACTTTACTTCTATTATTCATAAAATATCATCAAGCCATTTAGGGTTAACATTAGTCAATTTAAATAATGAAACCTTAGCTATTATCACTGATGGCGACTTGAGGAGAGCTATGGAGTCAAAAGGTAGAGATGCCTTCGATTTGGTAGCAAAAGATATAGCTTCAATTAACCCGGCTTCAATATCCCCTGAACTTAATATACAAGAAGCTTATGAAGTGATGGAAAATAAGGGCATCACGTCTTTGTTGGTTAAAGAAAGCAACGAAGTGGTTGGTATTTTGAAGAAGTGAGTTCGCTTAAAGTTAGTACATTGTTATGGTAAATGAATCTATACGTATTCGAATAGTTTATTTTTAGACAGCAATGGTTAGTTTTGAGATTACTACTTTGGAAAAAAAGCCTCCACTATCGGAGGCTTATATATTTGATTTACTGCTAAACAACTTATCTACCCATTCCAAAAACAACGGTCTTAACGGTTAAGAAGAGAATCTTCAATTCCATACGCCAGTTCTGGTGTTTGATGTAGTAAATATCAAATTTATGCTTCCAAACCGCGTCTTCAACAGAGGCGCCGTACGGATATTTTACTTGAGCTAAACCTGTTACTCCGGGTTTTACTGCATGGCGAAAACGGTAGTATGGAATCTCTTTTTCTAGATCCTCAATAAACACCTCACGTTCAGGACGTGGGCCTACCATCGACATCTCACCTTTATATACGTTGATCAACTGTGGCAGTTCATCAATACGTGTCTTGCGAATAAAGTTACCGACTTTAGTTACTCGAGCATCATTCTTCGTTGCCCACTGAGCGCCATTCTTTTCTGCGTCGTTGCGCATTGAACGGAACTTGATCACTTCAAATTCTTGATTGTATTGGCCAGTTCGTCGTTGTTTAAAAAAGACTGGGCCTGGTGATTCAAGTTTGATTAATGCAGCAGTTAAAAGCCCGATAGGAATCGCAATCAAACCGATCATGAAAACGAACAGTAGGTCTATAAAGCGCTTTTCATTAACATTTCTTTTGTTTGACAGAATTGAAAAGGCTTTTTGGTGCAGAAAGTACCCGCTGTGGAGCAGTTCCGTTTCCGTATAACCAAGCGTTCTATCAAAGTAGCTAGCTAACGGCTCGACCCAAGCACCAAGCTCTGTTGCACCGATCAAAAAAGCACGGTGTTCTTCACTTAGTTCCATACTTCTAAAGTGACATAAAGTTTCACCTTTAAAGTCTCTTATTGAGTAATTGTTTATGTCGTGTTTAATGTCATGTCGAGCTAAAACAGAACGAAGGGTATCTAAACACGATTCGGGTGCGTATATGTGGAGTGTCGATTTACTTTCTGATGATAGGGTTTGTAGAGCCTGGTGATCTGACTCTGCCTCAACGGTTGTATCGGAAAGTTCTGATGGGTGAGCCTGTTTTAGAGCAACTGAGTTTTTCATTATAAGTTTGCTTTATAATTGTTTAAGGGATATTTAGCCGAAGTTGTATACACATCAATAGCGACTTTTCAATTGCGTGCATCTTACGTTAAAAGTGCTTTAATGTACATGCTGTTGATTATGATCTACTCATCAGCTTCAACCAGTGTCATATAAAGAGATTATTAAGCCTTAAACACAAAATGACGCTTTTTTTCACATTCGATCATCCTACCTGCGCCCTTTCTTGATCTTCCACTACAGTTTTGACTGTAAACTGTAGTAAAATTACGCTAATTTGTTTTTATACCGATTTATTTTGAATTGAACGAGGTCAGTCCTATGTCAGCTAAGAAGCCAATGGCTCTAGTGATCCTTGACGGTTACGGTTACCGTGAAGACAACCAAGACAACGCTATCGCGAACGCTAAGACACCAGTATTAGACGGTCTTATTGCTAACCAACCTAACACGCTAATCTCGGCTTCTGGCTTAGATGTAGGCCTACCTGATGGCCAAATGGGTAACTCTGAAGTGGGTCACACCAACATTGGTGCGGGTCGCGTGGTATACCAAGATCTTACTCGTATCACTAAGTCAATTTCAGATGGTGAGTTCGGCCAAACTGAAACGCTAGTGAACGCTATCGATAAAGCGGTGAAAGCTGAGAAAGCGGTTCACATCATGGGCCTTATGTCTCCAGGTGGCGTTCACTCTCATGAAGATCACATCTACGCAGCTGTTGAAATGGCAGCAGAACGTGGCGCAGAGAAAATCTACCTACACGCATTCCTAGACGGCCGTGATACGCCGCCACGTAGCGCAGAAAACACACTGGCACGTTTCCAAGCGTTGTTCGCTAAGCTAGGTAAAGGCCGTGTGGCTTCGCTTATTGGTCGTTACTACGCAATGGACCGTGATAACAACTGGGATCGCGTTCAAGAATCTTACGACCTGCTGACTCAAGCAAAAGCAGAATTCACGTTTGATACAGCGGTTGCTGGCCTAGAAGCGGCTTACGCTCGTGATGAAAACGATGAGTTTGTAAAAGCGACTGAAATCAAAGCAGAAGGCGAAGAGTCTGCCGCTATCGTAGATGGCGATGCAGTTATCTTCATGAACTACCGTGCCGACCGTGCTCGTGAAATTACACGTGCATTCGTTCCTGATTTCGACGGTTTTGCTCGTAACGTATTCCCAGCGATCGATTTCGTAATGCTGACTCAATACGCGGCAGACATTCCACTTCTATGTGCATTCCCACCGGCTTCTCTAGAGAACACTTACGGTGAATGGCTATCGAAGGAAGGTAAGACGCAGCTACGTATCTCTGAAACAGAGAAATACGCACACGTGACGTTCTTCTTCAATGGCGGTATCGAAGACGAGTTCGAAGGCGAAGAGCGTCAACTTGTTGCTTCTCCAAAAGTAGCAACGTACGACCTACAGCCAGAAATGAGCGCGCCAGAGCTAACTGAAAAGCTTGTTGCCGCAATCAAAGGCGGTAAATACGACGCTATCGTTTGTAACTTCCCTAACTGTGACATGGTTGGCCACACTGGCGTTTACGATGCAGCAGTTAAAGCCGTAGAGTCGCTAGACGAATGTCTTGGTAAAGTGGTTGAAGCAATCAAAGAAGCTGACGGCCAACTGCTTATCACCGCAGACCACGGTAACGCAGAAATGATGGTTAACCCAGAAACGGGTGGCATCCACACTGCACATACTAACTTGCCAGTGCCGCTTATCTACGTAGGTAACAAAGACGTTGAGTTCAAAGAGGGCGGTAAACTGTCTGACTTAGCACCAACGATGCTTTCTCTGTCTGGTATCGCAATCCCGGCTGAAATGTCAGGCGATGTGATCGTTAAATAGTCAGTAGTTAAATAGTTGTTTGGCTCAGCGGCTCACGTTGAGCTTTAACGATTTTGAAAGCCCGCACTTCAAAGTGCGGGCTTTTTTATAGATGTGAGATACGAGTAAGCGAGATGAGAAGAGCTTAAGAACGGATGCGTGATGTGAGATACGGGTAAACGAGTAGCGAAGAGCTTAAGGACAGGTATTGGGTAAGAAAAACATGCAGGGGAGAACATAAGGGCACGACCTTAAACAAAAGACGAAAAGAACAGTCTTGATGAATATCGAAAGAGTGACATTTCTTGAATGATTAGGTAGCTTAAGGCTCATACTATACTTGTCTTTTACCTTATATTTAGGCTGTTTATATGAACTCAAACCCAGACCGTTGGAAGCAACGACTGCAAAACTTAATGAAAGCGCAGCAAAGGCTTGAGAGAGCGTGCTCACAAGATAGCTACAATGAGTTAGAGCTCGCTGGGTTAGTACAAACTTTTGAATTTTCTTTCGAACTGACATGGAAGACCCTTAAAGACTTACTTGAGTTTGAAGGGTTTGATGTGGCTTCGCCGAGGAGCGTTTTTCGTACGGCCTTAGAAGCTAAGCACCTGTCTTCGGAGCAGTGTGAGATTATGCTTGAAGCACTCATAAAACGAAATTTATTGTCCCACACCTATGATGAGGAAAATGTCCTTGAAGCTCAGTCACTGATCTTAGAGTCATTTTCACCAGTGATAGGGCAAGTCACACTCTATTTAAAGCTTAAATGTGATCAAGAGGGTCAATGCGAACAAGAGGTTAAATGTGATCGATAGTTATTTGGTTAAACCAGACTCGGTCGGCCTTAAGCCTCATCAGTATCAGTTGATTGAGGATATTGTTTTGAGTCATGCCGCAGTCATTCATGCCTGGGTATTCGGTTCTAGAGCCCTTGGAACTTATAAAGATAACTCCGACATCGATATTGTTATCGAGGGGCATGGGATTTCGTTAAGTGTCGTCGCAGGCTTGCAAGATCGTTTAGAACAGTCGTCGCTTCCATTCAAGGTTGACTTGCTCGTTAAGCATAGAATTACATCAAGTGAGTTACTTGCCCATATTGACACTTATGGGATTAAACTAAAGTAACCGAACGTATTATTATCAGCGTAACGGTGATGTTGATTCTTGAACCGATTGTTTACGTTTTGCCAGTTTATCTCGAATCTGAGTACCTGAATTGACTCGGTCATGTTTTTTATCATCAATAGAAAACGATAATAGTTTCATTAGCGCTATAGTTCCATCTCTACGCTTTCGATCTTCATAAGATTCAATCGTATAAGCGGGCTTACCATTTTGAGTAATGGTCATAGGCTCAGATAAATCGGGTTAGCCGCGTGCTTTTTTAAGTAACTTATCGTTTCAGTGGACATTATCATCATCTCTTAATGTGGAGGTTTAAATGTAGACTATATTTAGTCTGATGACAGCGAAGCTTCCTGATGGCGAAATTTTATATTATTGATCTAGTGAGATAAGGTTTACTTCTTTTTATTTAAGATCGAACGCTCAAAATCTAACAACCACTCTTTGCGATTCATACCGCCGGTGTAGCCGGTTAATGTTCCATTCGCGCCGATGACTCTATGGCAAGGCACAACAATACTAAATGGGTTCTTGCCATTTGCACCACCCACAGCTCTTACTGCTTTTGGGTTATCCATTATTTTCGCTTGTTCACCGTAACTGATGGTTTCGCCATAAGGAATGGTTGTTAAAGCTTGCCAAGCTACTTTTTGAAAGTCAGTGCCTTTTATCGCTCTTAATGGCAAATCGAATTCTATTCGATGACCTGCGAAGTACTCATCTAACTGTTTCGCTGCCAGTTGGCAAAGGTCATCTGGATTGCTAATCATTAGCTCTTCGTGATTTACATGGTCAATTTCAATAAGCGACACACCATTGCTAACAATGATCATCTTGCCAATTGGTGCGTCATAGAACATTTTGTAAGTGGTGTCTTCCATGTCATCTTCCTTTTTTTAGTCTTTTTCTGCTCTCAAGCTCTTCGAATCTCGTAACTGCTCTTAAGCTCTTAAATCTTTTCGCATCCCAGTTACTCGCATCTCGTATCTGCTCTTATATCTTTTCGCATCCCGTATCTGCTCTTATATCTTTTCGTATCCCGCATCTGCTTTACCCCTTACACGAAGCGCAAACAAGTACCCTGAAATACCGCCGACAATGTTCCCCAAGGCTAAGCCTATAAACAGCCCTTCGACACCATCAATTTGGCTGCCTATCCAAGCGAATGGCAAGGTAAAGACAAACAAACGCATGAAGCTCCATTGAAAGGCTTTGAGTGGTTGATGCATGGCATTCATCCCACTGATCAGCATCATCACAATGCCTTGGAATCCATAGCTAAAGGGCACGACTAACAGGTAATGCCACAATATGCCTCGGACGGATTCTTCTTGAGAGAACAGGGCAGCCAAAGGAATGCTCAACGGCACCATCATTAAGAAAATCAAACCTTGGAACATCACAGCAAAACGCATACTCAGAAACAGTGCCTTAAAACTGCGTTGTGGGTTGTTTGCGCCAAAGTTCTGCGCCATGAAAGGCGTAAGCGCCGAAGTAAGAGACATCAACACAATGATAAGAATGGACTCGATACGTTGCGCTGCGCCATACGCCGCCACGGCTTCAGTCCCTTGTTTGGCCAGCATCATCATGATGATAGCGCCGGCAAGTGGGTTCAGAGCGTTAGACAAAGCCGCTGGGGTGCCTATTTTTAAGATCTGTCGCCAGTCACTGACGATGTTTGTCAGCTTAGGCGGCGCAAGCAGTTTTTCTCGCACCATCAATACGTAGAGTGAGCCACACAAAGCACCAAACCAACTGAAACCACTGGCAATCGCAGCGCCTTGAATCCCCAGTTCAGGGAAAGGCCCATACCCGAAGATAAGTAGCGGATCTAAAACGCCATTGATAAGGCCAGCCAGTAGCATGATCTTGGCGGGTGTTTTCGTATCACCGGTCGCTCGAATCGCGCTGTTGCCTGCCATGGGGATGACCAAAAATGGGATCGCGAGATACCACACCGACATGTATTCCGATATCAGCGGCAACAACTCTTGCTTTGCTCCTAGCAGGGTAAACATAGGTTCTAAGGCGATAATACCTAATGTAGACGCGCAGCCGACCAGAAGCAGAGCCAGCAATAAGCCATGACAGGTAAAGCGTGCTGCATTTTGTGCGCTGCCTTGGCCAAGCAATCGACCGATACATGTCGATAAGCCAATACCAATCCCCATGGTGATGCAGTTGATGGCAAAGGTGACTGGAAAGGTAAAACTCACCGCGGCTAAGGCTTGGGTGCCAAGTAGTGAGATAAAGAAGGTATCAACCAGGTTAAACATCAAGATCGCCACCATACCGAATATGGTCGGTATGGTCATGGTACGCAATGTACTCTCAATTGGGGCAGTTAATAGCCCGTGCTTATCTTGCATGCAAAACGCCGATAGAAACCAAAAGCGTAGGATAAACAGATGCGGGATACGAGTAAACGAAAAGCAGGGAAAGATGAGGGGTGAGAATCTGCACTTTAGCTCACAATTTTTTCGTTCCCCCCTTGGGATCTTTCACATCGCCCCCAACATATTGTTTGACCCACGCTAATCGTGGCAACTATCAAAATTTAAATGGAAATTATCAGGAGATAAGACCGATGAATATCCGTCCTCTACATGACCGAGTTATCGTTGAGCGCCAAGAAGTTGAATCTAAATCTGCTGGTGGCATCGTTCTAACTGGTTCTGCCGCAGAAAAATCGACTCGCGGTATCATTCTAGCTGTCGGCAAAGGCCGCATTCTAGAAAACGGTTCAGTGCAACCGTTGGACGTAAAAGTTGGCGATACCGTTATCTTTGCTGAAGGTTACGGCACGAAAACTGAAAAAATCGACGGCAAAGAAGTTCTGATTATGTCTGAAAACGACATCATGGCGATCGTCGAGTAATCTATTTTTCATTTAACTCTCAGTAAAAGTTATCAGAGCCAGTATTGGATGATTCATATCGTCATTCCAGAAATGAGGAACGAATTATCTGGAATCTAAACAGAGTGCGATTTGAGTAGATTCTGAATCACGTTCGTCCCTCACTGTTCAGAATGACGCGATAACGCTGAGACGCCCCGAAACAAAGAATTTGAAAGGAAATTAAGATGGCTGCTAAAGACGTTAAATTTGGTAATGACGCACGTATTAAAATGCTAGAAGGTGTAAACGTTCTGGCTGACGCAGTAAAAGTAACGCTAGGTCCTAAAGGCCGTAACGTTGTTCTAGACAAATCATTTGGCGCACCAACGATCACTAAAGATGGTGTTTCAGTTGCACGTGAAATCGAACTTGAAGACAAGTTCCAAAACATGGGCGCGCAAATGGTTAAAGAAGTGGCTTCGCAAGCGAATGACGCGGCGGGCGACGGTACGACTACAGCAACAGTTCTTGCTCAAGCAATCATCACTGAAGGCTTAAAAGCCGTTGCTGCTGGCATGAATCCAATGGATCTTAAGCGCGGTATCGACAAAGCAGTTATCGCTGCAGTTGAAGAGCTAAAAGGCCTTTCTGTTCCATGCGCAGATACAAAAGCTATCGCGCAAGTAGGTACTATCTCTGCGAACTCTGATTCGACAGTAGGTAACATCATTGCTGAAGCGATGGAAAAAGTAGGTCGTGATGGCGTAATCACGGTTGAAGAAGGTCAGGCTCTACAAGACGAGCTAGACGTAGTTGAAGGTATGCAGTTCGACCGTGGTTACCTATCTCCTTACTTCATCAACAACCAAGAAGCGGGTTCTGTTGATCTAGAAAGCCCATTCATTCTTCTTATCGACAAGAAAGTTTCAAACATCCGTGAACTTCTTCCGACTCTAGAAGCAGTTGCTAAGGCATCTCGTCCACTTCTTATCATCGCTGAAGATGTAGAAGGCGAAGCGCTTGCAACTCTAGTTGTGAACAACATGCGTGGCATCGTTAAAGTGGCTGCTGTTAAAGCGCCTGGTTTCGGTGACCGTCGTAAGTCTATGCTACAAGATATCGCTATCCTAACGGGCGGTACGGTTATCTCTGAAGAGATCGGCCTAGACCTAGAGAAAGTAACGCTAGAAGACCTAGGTCAAGCTAAGCGTGTAACTATCACTAAAGAAAACTCAACCATCATCGATGGCGCGGGCGAAGAAACAATGATCCAAGGTCGTGTTTCTCAAATCCGTCAACAAATCGAAGATGCAACGTCTGACTACGACAAAGAGAAACTTCAAGAGCGCGTAGCTAAGCTAGCTGGCGGTGTTGCAGTAATCAAAGTAGGCGCTGCAACTGAAGTTGAGATGAAAGAGAAGAAAGACCGCGTTGAAGATGCACTTCACGCAACTCGCGCTGCCGTTGAAGAAGGTGTGGTTGCTGGTGGTGGTGTTGCACTTATCCGCGCTGCATCTAAAGTTGCTGGCCTTGAAGGCGACAACGAAGAGCAAAACGTCGGTATCCGTGTTGCACTACGTGCAATGGAAGCGCCTATCCGTCAAATCACTAAGAACGCAGGTGATGAAGAATCTGTTGTTGCTAACAACGTTCGTGCTGGCGAAGGTAACTACGGTTACAACGCGGCGACTGGCGAATACGGCGACATGATTGCAATGGGTATCCTAGATCCAACTAAGGTAACTCGCTCTGCACTTCAGTTCGCAGCGTCAGTTGCTGGTCTTATGATCACAACAGAAGCGATGATCACTGATAAGCCACAAGATTCTGGCCCTGCAATGCCTGATATGGGTGGCATGGGCGGTATGGGTGGCATGGGCGGCATGATGTAATCATCCCCCTTTCTCTATAGCAGAGAAAGTCACACATAAGCTTTAGAAAACGGAGACTTCGGTCTCCGTTTTTTTGCTCTTAAGTCTTATTTATTCGCATCCCGTATCTGTATCTCAGCTTCACCATCACTCTTTTTTCCAAAGCTCCTTGGTCAGCCTGCCTTGTGCGTAAACTGTTGTTCATCAATTTTTTGCAGCATCATGTCACGCTTAAATGGTTTTGGAAGATAATCGTTCATTCCACACTCGAAGCAACGTTTAATATCATCATCGAGCACGGATGCCGTTAAAGCGAGGATATGTGTTGCCTGAAGTTGCAGGTTTTCTTCATAGCGCCTGATTCGCTCTGTTGCCTCAAAGCCATCTACATTCGGCATCATGCAGTCCATCAAGATAAGGCCGATGTCTTGATGATGCCCTTTATATAAATCAATCGCTTCTTGTCCATCATTGGCAACCCAATATTCAATCCCTAACTTATCTAAATTGATACATACCACCTTCTGGTTTACGCGGTTATCTTCAACTACGAGGACTTTTTGACGTACAGTCGCTTCTATCGGCTCAGGTTGATGTTGAGGGGGTTGTGGCTGTGACCTTTCAAGCACGGAGTTCAACATGCTACTTAAGCGGGAACCGAGCATAGGAAGAGTCACATAGCCTGAGATAAAATGACACTCACTCATAGGATCACTAAGATTATCTTTCACTATGATGATTTTCACCTCTGGTGCTAAGCGATGCAGTGTTTTGGCTTGGTTAATATCTTCCATCAAAGCGATCTCTGGGAGGTCAGTTGCCGCTAAGTTTGTTTCGATTGATTTTAGTTGTGGTGAGTAACCAAGGCGGAACAAGTCATCGAGTAAAAGTTTCGATGGCGCATCTGAATAATAGACAACGGTTTGTTTACGATTTTTATGTTCAGAATGATCTGATGGCACTACGGTTAATTGGAAATGAAAGCAACTGCCCACGTCTTTCTCTGACTCAACGTTTATCGAGCCTCCCATCATTTCCACCATACGTGACGAAATACTAAGCCCTAATCCGGTCCCCGCAATATTGGAGGTGATGTTGGTATCTTCTTGGCAAAACGCTTTGAAAATGTGCTCTTGTTGGTCTGCTGCGATACCAATACCCGTATCTCGAACAGAAAACTCGACCACACACTCTGTTTCCAATGATGGAAGCCGTTTAGCGGTGAATACGATAGAGCCTTGTTCTGTAAATTTGATCGCATTTGAGGCTAAATTCATCAACACTTGGCGAATTTTATTCCCATCAACATGAATGTACTCTGGGAGCTCGCCATCAATTTCAACTTCCAACTTAATCTGCTTTTGATAAGCTTTAGAAGAAATCAGAGTCACGCTATCAAACAGCAGCTCTCTTAAGTCTGTCGTATGTGGATTAATTTCCAGTTTACCCGATTCAATTTTGGACAGATCGAGAACATCGTTGATCAACATAAGTAAGGTTTGAGAAGAGGTATAGATAGTCCCAAGGCAGTCTTTCTGTTCTGCGGATAGTTTGGTTTCTGCCAGTATTTCTGACATACCAATCACGCCATTAAGCGGTGTCCGTATCTCATGAGACATATTGGCAAGAAAGGCACTTTTTGCGCGGTTTGCTTGTCGTGCTTTCTCTTGTGAAACAATCAATTGAGTTTCAAGTTGACTGGCACGCCACACAACATAAAGCAGCACCAGTAACGTCACCCCTCCTAATGCGGCTGTCGATAAGTAGCTGTACGACTTTATCTGCGTCAGGCTCTCTGCGATCTGCTTGGGTGTTTCGGTGAAAAGTAAGTTGAGCTCATCTTCAACATGATAAATACTGCTGGTGAGTTCTCCTTTGAGGCCGCTATCAGAGCTGTACCCGACACTCTTTAACCCTCGCTGCAATCGCCAAAAGTGGCGTTTAAAATTATTAAACGAAGCTAATGCACTGATCGTTCGGGAATTCTGTTCTATTTCATCTTGGATTTTGAACAATGAATCGACAATCTTATCTAATGTTGTCTGATCAAAATCGGTAAAGAACTGATACATGAGATCTTGTGTTTCTAAAGTCAATTCTTCAAGCTGCACATTATTGGATTCATGTACGAAGCGCTCAAGTGTCAACGCTGCATTTTTTAGTTTCTCAATGAGCCCAATTTGGTCCCTCTTGCCATGTATGCTGACTAACTCAAGGGCTAATAATGTAAAGGCGGTGTGGTACTCGTCGAGATACTCGACAACTTTGGCATAATTAAAAGAAATATTGAGGTCGCTTCGTACGATTTTCCCATCGATCTCAGCCAGCTTTTCGATCAGCTGACTTCGCTTTATATTGAGTTGTTCTTGAATCTCTGGTTGCCTTGTGGAAACAAACTGCTGCTCTTGTCGTCTGACAGAGAGCATAACGCTATAAGCTTCAGAAAGACTGAGCTGGAGATTAATCATGTCCTGCTCTTTGTTCTTCAGAGCATGGCTAACATAGATATAGAGGCCTAAAAATAACACGATAGCCAAAAAACCACGCGAAATAATCGCTTTAATGGTCTGTTTATTCGTAGGTTCCTTAACCATGCTATTCCCACTGTTTCATATCGTTCTATTCCTATATTAGAATTTAGTTTATTTTCAGAATTTTACGAACATTAGTTTTTGAATACCTGAGGTCTGTTGAGCTTTTATCAATAAATTTTTTAGGATGACATCGCTTTAGATGCGGCAATAAGTGTGTGGGCTATAAGCTTGTGAAACATGTTGATTTTCTCGCCTAGATTTTTGTTTGGAATAATAAGCGTTAGAGCGGAGGTTTCGGTCTCTGTTTTTTTTGCTTTTCGCATCTCGTTCACTCGAATCCCGCATCTGCTCTTAACCATTGCTCTTTATGATTTAGCGGCTTATATTCAACAGTACAGTTATTACATTGATTTAACATGGCTAGCTGTTGAATAAAGGACAATAAATGCTTGATTAAAAATGGATTAATCAAGTGAACAATAAGTCAGTGGAGACTCCCCAATGAAAAAACTACTTTCAGTACTTGCTGTGTCTGCAGCAGTAATGGCACCGGCGGCATTTGCTTCTTCGCCTGTTATGTTTTCAACGATCAATGGCTTCAACGCACCTGACTCAGACGCTGTTGGCGGTGTGCGCTTGGCTTTACTTCACGGACAAGTGAACGACCTTAAAGGTCTTGATCTTGCTGTTGTTGGTATGTCTGAGACGCAAACGACCACAGGTGTGAACCTTGGTATTTTTGGTGCATCAAAAGTGAACCAAGAAATGACCGGTGCATCTCTAGGTTTCTTCAACTGGAACACGGGTAAAACAACGGGTGTTAACCTTGGTGCTGTGAACATTACTAATGATGTGAAAGGCGCGAACGTGAGTTTCGTCAACTACTCAGAAGGTAACACTATGGTTGATGTTGGCGCTGCGAACCTTTCAGAAGTGTCTACGGTTCAGGTTGGTATCTTCAACAAAACCAACAAAATCGAAGGCGTACAAGTTGGTCTGATCAACTGTGCTGACAACGGTTTCTTCCCGTGCTTCCCGATTGTAAACTTTGCTAAGTAAGGCTTAGTGTTACTATAGTGATTCATAACGCCTAAGTGCATCTGACTTAGGCGTTATTGCAACTCAACATTTTCTTATAGATATCCAAACGCCCCTCCAAAATAGATAAGCATATTGTTTTATATTTTCTATTGCAGTATTTTTACTTATGAGTACAATGTGCGATAAATTCCTAATGATGATTTATATGCTTTGATTAACCACCATACCGTCGATTTTAAAAAGGCTTTCTTAGGCCTGACCGCCAGTTTTTTAGTAGTTTTGAGCTTGTTGCTCGTTGATTCAGCGGAAGAATCAGATAAACAGTATGGAATGGAAAACCAAGGCGTAACACGCTCTTTAGCGGAGCTCACACAGATCATAAATGCGCTTGAGTACAACATCACTGCGCTTTATCCACTGCATGGGGATACCTACGTATTCTCGCATGACAAAAAGATCGAGGGTGAGACGTGTTACTTCACCAGTGAGGAGCAACATGCCCCTCGTTTTGATTTTATGTTCTCTGGCCCTCGCGAGATGTGCAACCCGGAATCGGACCTTTATACCGAAGCGGGTAAGCGCCTGTTCATCGCGCCGACCATGGCTTATTTTGCCAATACCATTGATACCATCTCTGCGATTTATTTCATTTCAAAAGAGAAATTCATTATCTCTTCGCCTTCTGATTTTGCCAGTTACATTAAGGGCGACACCTTTGATTCGGTTGTGAATAGCAGGCCTTATTGGGTGAACACGATTCGCTTTGGCTTAGCTCAAGGGCAAGACCAAGTGGTGTATACCGGCCAATATGATGACTACCTGACAGGTCAGAAAGTGGTGACCTTAACCAAAGGAATCTACGTCAATGGTGAGTTTAAAGGGATATTGGGTGTCGATGGCTATGTCTCTAACCTAGTATCGAATCCTACCCATGGCTACAAAGTCACCAGTACGAGAGGCGCAAACAAATATGGGTTTATGGATTTTTCCTATTCCAAGCCTCTGTACGTTGATGACATTGACACCCAGCTATATCTGAGTATTGAAGAAGATAAGAGCGAGCACTTTCTGCATGTCTTAGAGATGGAGAAGATTCAGCTTTCGATACTGTTGGTTTTGTACTTGCTCTCGGTTTTATGGCTATGGCGCTTCTATACAAGACAAGAGCACCAGCGTCTAAATGATCTTGCAATGCGCGACCCACTAACGGGCTTACTGAATCGACGTGGCTTTGAAGCTCGCTTGCTGGCGCTGGATGAGGATCCGATTATTGGTGTTGGCGTGTTTGATATTGATGATTTCAAAGTCGTTAATGATCAGCATGGCCATAAAGTGGGGGACGAGGTGATTTGCCATGTTGCTCAGGTGATGCTGAATAGCGTTAGACAGCAAGATATCGTGGCACGGTTTGGTGGCGAAGAGTTTGTTGTCGCGCTCACGGGTGAATCTTCTGAGTTGCTTTCGTCGATCTTTGAGCGAATTCAAAATGATATTAGCCTGCAAAGTTATCGATGCCCAACAGGTGACAAGATTAGTATCTCAGTGTCTGGTGGCGCGACGCTTTACTCTTTGTATAAGTTCGACAGCGTAGGGCACTTGTGGGAAAACCAGAGTATTCGTTCGTCTGATGAGCAGCTCTATAAGGCAAAGGCTGCAGGTAAGAACCAGGTGTGTATTCAGGTGTATTAATTAGTTGGATACACAAAGGCCTAGTCGTGTGACTAGGCCTTTTTAATGTCTGTTTCAGGTTGAGGTTACTTCTTCACGCGGCCTTTTCTCATCCACTTCTGATGCACACCACGACGCAGGCTCTGGAAGCTGTTTTCCACTTTATCGACACCAAGCAGAATCACTAGCGCCATTAGCGTGATAATGACCGATTGGGAAAGATGCCCTAGTGCGATCATCATACCTAATGCTGCGAGTACCCAGATAATTGCGGCTGAAGTCACGCCATGAATCTTGCCATCCAGTGTCATCATGACCCCTGCCCCAAGAAATCCAACACCCGTAATTATCTGACCAAGCACACGAGCTTGATCGAGTGTGTTGGGGGATAGGCTGATCGCCATGGTGAGGAAGAAATAGGTACCACTGATGATCAGAATCGACGTTCGGATTCCGACGGGTTTACCGCGTGTTTGCCTTTCGATTCCGATTAAAGAACCACACAGCATGCATGCAGCGAGGCCTGCCCAGCTAAAGGGGGCAAGGTTGAGAGTTTGTTCTATAAATTGTGACATATCACCCCTCCTAAAAATTTAGAATAGAGCCGAGTATGCTAATAATAGACCGGACGATCGAACAAAAACTTTTTGTCTTAACGATTGATAAAGATTACTTAAAACCTAGCAGCCGTCTGTTGTTAAGGTGAAGACTGGTGTCGTGGTCTCCGTCGCTTCTTGGTACTCAAGATAACAGTTATCTGCCTGATTTTTTCGGCTAGAAGGCGCATAAAGAATAATGCCATCATTTGCATCTGTGTTGGTAAAGAACCAGTCAGCTCGACCCGTATCCCAAACAGCATCTAGAAAGGTTGATTCGATGAGCTGTGACCAAGTTTGATCGTTCATCGCTGCAGGATAACCATAGACCACTGAGATATTGTCACCCTCAACGTTAATCGATGCGCTAGCTGCTTTATCTAAGCCCAATGCTGATGTCTTACCATAAAGCATAGCACTTGCGCCCTCCATTCCGCCTTTAAGGCCGTTTAATGTCGAGATACGAGCATCGCTTTGAAGGTTGAGGAACTTAGAAGCTGCAGTGACCGACACAATACCTAGAATCACGATCACCACGACCAGCTCGATGATGGTGAAACCTCTTGAGCTGAACCTAAGCGCTGGTTGAGATGTGGTTGCTGGTGGAGCAACTGAGGTATTGTGTTTCATTGATACAACTTCTCTATTCAATGTGTAGGTCGAGCGGTGTCTTGCTGCTGCGTCCGCCAATCTCACGGGTTAACTTAGGTACTAGGTAGCCAGAAACCTCAGAGATTAATCCTTTAAAGTGATGCTTCGCCTCTTCATCTGAAATATAGAAGTGCGCTGCGCCCTGAACCTTATCAAGTACATGCATATAGTAAGGTAAAATACCGGCGTCGAATAGCTTTTCGCTTAATTCTTTCAATGAGTTAGCGCTGTTGTTTACGCCTTTAAGCATCACGCCTTGGTTGAGCAGAGTAGCACCACTTAACTTAAGCTTGTGGAAAGCTTGTTTGAGCTCTAAGTTAATTTCGTTGGCATGGTTAATATGGCTCACCATCACCACATTAAGGCGAGTTTGAGCTAACAATTGGCATAGTTCATCCGTTACTCGAGCGGGAATCACAACCGGTAATCGGCTATGAATTCGAACGGTTTTTACATGCGGGATCTGTTCGATAGCATGGATAAGCCATTCGAGTTCGCTGTCTTTGGCCATCAAAGGGTCGCCACCCGATAAGATAACTTCGTTGATCTCTGGGTGAGCAGCCACATAGTCGAGGCTGGTTTGCCAAACAGACTTCGAGCCCTTGTTATCTTGGTAAGGGAAGTGACGACGGAAGCAGTAGCGGCAGTTTACAGCGCACCCCCCTTTTACAATCATCAGTGCGCGGTTTTTGTATTTATGCAGTAGCCCGGGAATGGCGTTGTCTTGCTCTTCCAAAGGATCGGCGGAATAGCCTTGGTGTACCTCAAACTCTTCGCTTAGCGGTAAAATTTGTCGTAGCAATGGATCGTGTGGGTTGCCTTTTTCCATTCGTTCGACAAAGCTAAGAGGTACCCGAAGTGCAAATAACTCACGAGCAGCGAAGCCTGCTTGCCATGGTGTTGGGTCTATTTCCAATGCCTCAAGCAGTTTTGTCGGGTCAGAGATCGCATTCGATAGTTGTTTGAGCCAGTTTTGCTCAACAGATTCGACTTTTCGGGTTATGATATGCGGCATTGAAATTAACTCAAAGATGTGGAAGAGAAAATCATGGCGTCAGTAAGCACCAATGAATTCAAAGGCGGTTTAAAATTCATGATGGATAACGAGCCTTGCTCAATTATCGAAAATGAATACGTTAAGCCAGGTAAAGGCCAAGCGTTTAACCGTGTTAAACTTCGTAAACTGCTGTCAGGCAAAGTGTTAGAGAAAACATTTAAGTCAGGCGATACAGTAGAACTAGCGGACGTTGTAGACGTTGAACTAGGCTACCTATACAGCGATGGCGAATTCTACCACTTCATGAACAACGAAACATTCGAGCAAATCGCTGCTGATGCAAAAGCAGTAGGCGAGACTTCTAAATGGTTAGTTGAAAACGACGTATGTACTCTAACGTTGTGGAATGATAACCCTATCACAGTAACTCCACCAAACTTTGTTGAGATCGCAGTAACAGAAACCGATCCTGGCCTTAAGGGCGACACACAAGGTACTGGCGGTAAGCCTGCAACTCTAGCAACAGGCGCGGTAGTTCGCGTACCTCTATTCATCGCTATCGGTGAAGTTGTTAAAGTTGATACTCGTACTGGCGAATACGTTGGTCGTGTGAAGTAATTGACTTCAAGTATCTGAAAAAGGTCGCTTAGGCGGCCTTTTTTTGTATCCCAAGATCAGATTCGCGTAAACGAGATGCGGGATGCGAGATACAAAGAGCTGGAAGAGCAGATATGTGTGAACGAGATGCGAGATACGAAAAGCAGGAAGATCAGAGCCGAGTCAGAGAGATAAGATATTCAACAAATAACAAAAAAGCAGAGCTGGATAACCTAGCTCTGCTTTTGTTTTCTGCTCTTAAGCTCTTCGATACTCGATTACTCGAATCCCGTATCTGCTTTTAGATCATAAAGATGAAAATAACAGATAACGCGCTGATTAGGCCTGCAACGAAGTAGCAGCCAACTTTACCCGCAACACCGACATGGAACTTAAGGTCGTGCATGCCGTGGTGAAGACGGTGCATTGCGTGCCACATTGGCAGTGCTAGCGTACCGATGATGAATAGCGCACCGATAATGCTGGTGGCGAATTCAGACACACGCTCGTAGCTCATTGCGTCCGCATCGATGATGCCCATTGGCACTAAGATACCTAACACTAGAACCGTGATTGGTGTGATCATCGCAAACCAAGTACCGCCAGCGCCAAATAGGCCCCACCAGATTGGCTCATCAGAGCGTTGTGGGTTGTGGTTAACAGGTTTTACTTTGTAATTTGTGTTCATAACGAAAGCTCCTTACACCACAACAAGAACGATTAAAGAAATAAAAGCCACCGCTGCCCACTGGGTCAGTACGATGATTTTTTTATCAACCAATTTGCCTTTAAGACGGATTGGCATCACTTGAGGCATCATGCTGAAGAAGGTTTGAGCGTGCAGCAAGCTGCCTAGCAGTGCCACGATGTTGATACCAACAACGATAGGGTTAGCCATAAAGCTCAACCAACCAGCCCAAGCTTCAGGGCCTTTCACTAGTGCACCCAAACCGAAGGTTAGGAACAGAGTGAATAGAATCAAAGGCAGTACAGTCGCTTCACGTAGCATGTAGAAGCGGTAGAACGGATGGTTGCTCCACCACGTTCTCTTCATCTCACGAACATAAGGCTTACGATTGCTCATATTATGCCTCCTCTGCTGTTTTTACTTGCGATCCGTCTGGCTTGAACATCGAAATAACGAAGTCCATTGAAGACTCAACTTTACCTTGGTTTACTGCAGCCGCTGGGTCTACTTTCTTCGGACATACGTCAGAACAGTAACCTACAAACGTACAGCCCCAAGCGCCATTGTCGCCATTGATAAGCTTCATACGTTCAGCTTTACCATTGTCACGGCTATCTAGGTTGTAGCGGTGAGCAAGAGCAAGTGCCGCAGGGCCGATGAACTCAGGGTTTAGACCAAACTGAGGACATGCTGCGTAACACAAACCACAGTTGATGCAGCCAGCGAACTGCTTGTATTTCGCCATTTGCTCTGGAGTTTGGATGTTCGTGCCGTCTTCTGGCTTACGGTCGTTACCAATGATGTAAGGTTTGATCGCTTCAAGGCGCTCGATGAACGGCGTCATGTCGACAATCAAATCTTTTTCGATTGGGAAGTTAGCCAAAGGCTCAATCTTGAAGCCATTCGGGTAATCACGTAAGAAGCTCTTACACGCCAGTTTTGGCACGCCATCAACCATGATGCCGCAAGAACCACAAATCGCCATACGACAAGACCAACGGTAAGACAGGTCTTTATCTAGGTTATCTTTGATGTAACCAATCGCATCAAGTACCGACATGGTTTCATCAAACGGAACTTCAAAGGTTTGAAAGTGAGGTTCTGCATCGTGCTCAGGGTCATAACGCAGGATTTCAATTTTTTGGATTCGATTCGCTGACATTATGCTTGCTCCTCTTCGCTCTTCTTCGCATTCTCTTCTGCTGCTTTTTCAGCGGCAGCGGCTTTCTCTGCAGCTTCACCGTACAGACGAGCTTTAGGTTGAGATTTGGTGATCTTAACGCCGCTGTAGTCGATGGTTGGTGCTGCATCTTCGTTGTAGAAAGATAGAGAGTGTTTCAGGAAGTTCACGTCATCACGTTCTGTGCAGTTGTCGTCTAGACGTTGGTGTGCACCGCGAGACTCTTTACGAAGAATCGCTGAGTGGACCATCGCTTCTGCAACTTCAAGGCCGTAACCCACCTCGATAGCGTAAAGTAGGTCAGTGTTGAACACTTTGCCTTTGTCTTTAATGCTGATCTTCTTGTAGCGAGCTTTCAGTTCAGTGAGTTTGTCGATGGTCTTTTGCATCAAGTCTTCTTGACGGTAGATACCACAACCCGCTTCCATGGTGTGACCCATTTCAGTACGGATGTCAGCCCAGTTCTCGTCGCCTTCTTGGTTTAGTAGACCTGCGATGCGCTCTTCAACCGCTTTCACTTGCTTAGCGATAGACTCTTCGTTCCAGCCTTTGAATTCAGCAGCGCGTTTCACCGCTTCTTCACCAGCAACGCGGCCAAATACCACGAACTCAGCCAGAGAGTTAGAACCTAGGCGGTTTGCACCGTGTAGGCCAACTGAAGCACATTCACCAACGGCGAATAGGCCTTTAATACGAGTTTCACAGGTACCGTTAGTTTCAATACCACCCATGGTGTAGTGAACGGTTGGACGAATTGGGATTGGCTCTTTTGCTGGGTCTACGTTTACGTACGCTTTTGCTAGCTCACAGATGAACGGTAGACGCTCTTGCAGGTACTCTTCACCAAGGTGGCGAAGGTCAAGGTGCACGACATCACCAAGTGGGTGCTTGATGGTGTTGCCTTTCTGCTGCTCGTGCCAGAATGCTTGAGAAACTTTGTCACGAGGACCCAGTTCCATGTATTTGTTTTTCGGCTCGCCCACTGGAGTTTCAGGGCCCATGCCGTAATCTTGCAGGTAACGGTAGCCGTTCTTGTTGACGATGATACCGCCTTCACCACGACAACCTTCGGTCATCAAGATGCCAGTGCCCGGTAGGCCTGTTGGGTGGTATTGAACGAACTCCATATCACGCAGTGGTACACCGTGGCGATAAGCCATTGCCATACCGTCGCCAGTTACGATGCCGCCGTTGGTATTACAGTGGTAAACACGACCTGCGCCACCGGTTGCTAGAACAACAGATTTTGCTTTGATGGTAACAAGCTCACCTTCAGACATGTGAATCGCGATTAGGCCTTGTACTTCGCCATCTTCAACGCCGCTCTGGTTTTCTACGAGAAGGTCCACCACAAAGTACTCATCAAATCGTTTGATTGTGTCGTACTTCATCGAAGTCTGGAACAGAGTATGAAGCATGTGGAAGCCGGTTTTATCCGCTGCGAACCACGTTCTCTCTACCTTCATACCGCCGAATCGGCGTACGTTTACTTCACCGTTTTCTTTACGACTCCATGGGCAGCCCCATTGTTCCATTTGGATCATTTCGCGAGTCGAGTTTTCAACAAAGTATTCAACAACATCCTGTTCACATAGCCAGTCGCCACCGCCAACAGTATCGTTGAAGTGGTTATCTAGGCTATCTTCGTCTTTAATTACCGCTGCTGAACCGCCTTCTGCTGCCACCGTGTGCGAACGCATTGGGTAAACTTTAGAAATCAGTGCTACTTCCAGTTCAGGATTAGCTTCAGCCGCAGCAATAGCTGTACGAAGACCAGCGCCGCCTGCGCCGATGACTGCGATATCTGTGGTAATTGTCTTCACAGTTATTCTCCAGTGTGATGCGGAGTATTCCGCTTGTTATTATAAAAAGCCTATTTAGGAGGTTCTAAATCGTAGGAACCATTTAGCGCCCCTAAGCCTTAAGTGGTAGGTTCAGTGTAAGAGAGGAAGGTATTCGAAAAGTTGATGCATTTGGGTTTTTAGGTCGGTAATGCATATGGAGGCATAGAAATTATAGGTTATGTGACTGCAATCACGGCAATGAATTGTTGATAACGTTTAACCCACAGGGTGGGTGTTAACGGCTTGTTGAGTATGATTTTTGTTATCAATGTTGATGTGAAATCTGTATTGATAATTGTATTGTAGAACGTAATTTTCTGGCTTCATTAAAACAACATTTTGCTTTCACGAATAGAAAGATAGAAGCTTACAAAAGCGATGAAAGGTGGTAATTTTCGTCGCCTAGAATTCAGTAATATGGAACTCAATAATGCACTCTACATGGCAACCGGCCGCAACCATTAAACAGTTAAAGCAACGTGCTGATATCCTTAATCAAATTCGTCAGTTCTTTGCTGAGCGAAACGTGATGGAAGTGGATACGCCTGCGATGAGCCACGCCACGGTGACGGACGTGCATTTGCATACTTTCAAAACTGAATTCGTAGGGCCGGGTTATGCACACGGTCAGCCACTGTTCTTTATGACTAGCCCTGAGTTTCATATGAAACGTCTATTAGCGGCGGGCAGTGGCTGTATTTACCAAATTTGTAAGTCTTTCCGTAACGAAGAAAATGGCCGTTATCACAACCCTGAGTTCACTATGTTGGAGTGGTATCGCGTTGGCTTTGATCATCATGACTTGATGGATGAAATGGATTTGCTGTTACAGCAGGTACTTAAATCGGGCTCAGCAGAGCGAATGACTTACCAACAAGCCTTTATTGACGTGTTAGGTGTGTGTCCCCTGGAAGATTCGATGGCTACGCTAAAGCAAGCCGCAGCAAAACTTGGGCTCAGCGATATAGCTGACCCTGAAGAAGATCGTGATACCTTGCTGCAGTTGCTGTTTAGTATTGGGGTTGAAGCCAAAATAGGGCAACAAGTCCCTGCGTTTGTTTATGACTTTCCGGCTTCACAAGCGGCATTGGCTAAGATTAATCCTGAGGACCCGCGAGTGGCGGATCGCTTTGAGGTGTACTTTAAAGGGATTGAATTGGCAAACGGCTTCCATGAATTAGATAAGCCACAAGAGCAGCTCAAGCGCTTTGAAGATGACAATGCCAAACGTATTGAGATGGGCTTATCGCCTCAACCGATTGACCATCATTTGATTGAGGCGTTAAAAGCGGGCTTACCAGACTGTGCGGGTGTTGCGTTAGGTATCGACCGTCTGATCATGCTGGCGTTAGGTTATGACCACATCGATGACGTGACGGCTTTTCCTTTCCCACGTTCTTAACTTTTTGCTTTTGTTTTTACTGAGAGTGAATAGTCATTAGCTATTCACTCTCAGTTTCCAATCAGCTGCCAATTAACTTCACTAGCTAGCTGACTAGAATACCAGTACCCACTACGGCAACAATGGCACCGATCCAAGCGTAGGCATTTGGTCTCTGCTTGGTGTACAGCCAGAGTATCGGTAACAACATGATTGGCGTGGTTGAAGATAACAGAGCGACCATGCCGACATTACCTTCCTGAAGCGCATACAAGATCAGCGTCATTCCCACCGCCATCGCTAAAAATCCGTTCACTGCGGTAATCGCAAATATTTGACCATTCATCGGGTTGATTGCGCGTGAGAGCTTAGCGCCAGTTAGACGAAATGCGGAGTGAGCAACAAAAGCGGTGATCATACGAATCGCTGAAGCGGCAACAGGGTCTATGCTGGTTTGCATCACGGGTTTTGCAATAATACCGCCCAAGGCTTGGCAAATAGCGGCAGTGATTCCGAGAGCTACACCAATCCACACGGTGCCCTTGATGGTTTCGAGTTGGTTGTTGGCTTGTCCTCGACGACCAAAGAATATCGCGGTTAAAACGCCGCTAAACACCAAAGCCGAGCCAATCAGCTCCACCGAAGTCATGCTTTCGCTAAATAGGAAGTAACCAAGAATTGCCGAGAACACGGCGTGACAAGAGAACAGCAAACCTGCTTGGCGCGGTCCCATTCTGTTCAAACAAGCAAATAGGGCTGTATCACCAATGAAGATGCCAATTAGCCCAGACAGCATCATCGGCGTGACTAGGTCTGCTTCGACCGTTGACCAGCCACCAGTAAACCAAGCCATGCTCGATAAGATGATAGCAGTGCAACCCATGCGCCAACGGCTATAGGCGAAAGAACCTAAGTGTTGAGCAGGCTTTACTGACATCAGGCTCGCGATGGCCCAAAGAAAAGCGGCAGCAAGAGCCAGCCATTCGAATCCCATTGAAGTGTACGTCCGTGTCAAAATGTAGAAGTGGGGGATTCAATATGCACTAAACCTTCCAGATAGCAAAGACGTGATTACTATCTGGAAGGGCATTAGTAGGTATTAACGTGCTAGGTGATGATAAACAGGGCGAGGTAAACCATCAGCAAGCCCACAATACCTAAGATGATGCCCATCTTCGCCATGTCTTTGCTTTCGATAAGCCCGGTCGAGTAGGCCAGTGAGTTTGGTGGTGTCGATACGGGCAGAATCATGCCAAGTGACGCAGAGAAGGCGACCACAACCAGCAAGCCTTGCAGACCACCAATCGCAACTAGGCTTTCCATGGAAGCACCAATTGCAGCGGCTATCGGCATCAGCAAGTTGGCCGTCGCAGTGTTTGACATGAAGTTCGCCATTAACCAACACACGATAGACAATGTCAGTACCACAGCTGCAGGTGAGAGCGATTCATAGTCAATTGCGTGTGCGAGTGCAGCGGCTAAGCCTGTTTTATCTAAGCCAATACCAATCGCAATACCACCTGCGACCAGCCACAACACATCCCAGTTAATCAGCTTGAGCTCTTCTTTACCCATGATGCCAGTGAGCGTAAACACAGCCAATGGAATGATAGACACGACATAGGTGTTCATGCCGTGCAGTTTGGTGGTCATCCACAATAAGATTGTCGCAGCGAAGGTGATGTAAACCACAATCGCTCGCCAGCTCTTTCTAAATTGTCCATCAAGCTTGAGCACCATGTTTCTTTCTTTAGAAGGGAAGAGTTTTTGTAGAAGAAACCAAGCGATGGTGAGTTGGATGATCACAAAGGGTAAGCCCATCATCATCCAGCTGAGGAAGTCGATGGTATTTTCACCCGTTAGGTATTGCAGCGCGATGGCATTGGGCGGTGTACCGATTGGGGTTGCGATACCGCCAGTATTGGCAGCAATTGGAATACACAACACGAGCGCTTTGATACCCATATCGCCTTTTGGTGCAGATGCCACGATAGGGCCGAGCAGCGCAAGCATCATTACCGTCGTTGCGGTATTTGACATGAACATTGAGAACACGGCGGTGATCAGCATTAAGCCGAGCATAATGAAGCGCGGTTCTGTACCAAATGGTTTAAGTAGCACTCGAGCTAGGTTGTTGTCGAGTTCGTACTTGGATGCGGATATCGCAAGAGCAAAACCACCCATGAAAAGGATGATGATCGGTGACGAAAATGCACCGAAGATGTCGGTATATTTGATTAACTCACCGAGATCGTGCCCCGCTGGTGGATTTCTAAATAGGTGTAAACCTTTGTCAGATATCATCACCAGTTCAAGCGCAATGATCAAAATGGAAGTGGCGAATACCGGAACAGGTTCAAGCACCCACAGCAGGGCTGCTAATAAGAATATCGCCAACAGGCGGTGTTGAATCAGCGTGAGATCATCGATTGGTATTGAATCTATCGGCATGAATAACACGCCTAAGGGAATCGCAAAACAAATCAACAGCTTGACCAGAACGCCAACATTGAGTTTAGGCATGTACAAAGACCCTATAAATAAAATATCTTCAAATAGAGTAAGTTATCTGGATTTCTGGTACTTGGAGACGGGTTGGAAAATCAAAAAGTTGTTTAAGGTTTCGACAGTTGTTTTGTTTTTGGTCAATCTTTTATCTGGGCAATTAGAGACAAGAGTGAGAAGCATCAGGTGGCTGGGCAGGGTTTGAAAGATTGAGTTGTTAGAGCTTGAGTAGCAAATGAATCGGTAGAGTTAAGAAAAAGGCGCGTTCTTCTCTGAAATAGAAAAAGTAACGCGCCTTGAAAGCTTAAATGAGTTAACTCAAATTGTTAAGCTTGGTCAGTGTTCTCAGCAGAATCGGTAACAACATCGTCATTTGCTTGCGCTTCTTTGCCAGCAATGTGCGCGAAAGGTGTACCAAGAACCGTTTTCTCGCCATTTTGCATAGTGTCGTCAAACTTGATCGCATCTTTAGCGAACAGGTTGATAACGGTTGAACCAAGCTTAAAGCGGCCCATCTCTTCGCCTTTCTTCAAGATGATTGCTTTGTCACCTTGTGCAGGGTAATCCCATTTGTAAACCGAGTTACCACGAGGTGGGGTGATGGTACCTGCCCATACTTGCTCGATGCTACCTACGATCGTTGCGCCAACCAGCACTTGTGCCATTGGGCCAAATTCCGTATCGAAGATACAAACGACACGCTCATTACGTGCGAATAGGTTTGGAACGTTTTCTGCCGTTAACGGGTTAACTGAGAAAAGGTCACCTGGAACGTAGATCATCTGGCGCAGTGTGCCGTCGCATGGCATGTGCACGCGGTGGTAATCACTTGGAGACAGGTAAAGCGTTGCGAATTCACCGTCTTTAAATTCATCCGCTAGCGCAGCATCACCACCCAATAGCTCGCGAGCTGAGTAGTTATGGCCTTTCGCTTGAATCAGTTGACCGTCAGTAATTGGGCCAAATTGGCTCACACGTGCATCTGCAGGGTGAATAATAACAGACTCACCTTCAGCGATAGGACGCATGCCTTCTTTCAATTCACGCACGAAGAATTCATTGAATGTTTTAAAGTGTTTTGGATCGCTATGCAGAGCTTCATCCATGTTCACTTTGTATTGCTTGATGAACCAGTTGATGATCGCTGTCGTTAAGCCGCCCGCTTTAGCAGACGCAAGTTTGCCGACTAGGCGAGTTAATCCATGTTGTGGAATCCAGTACTGCAATCCAACTTTAATCTTATCCATTGTATTAATTTTCCAATGCTAATTGTTTTTCAATTAAATCTGTCGATGACGGTTTAGGGCGCGAGATGTTACTTAAATTCGCGCCAATTGTCAGTAAATGCACACATTTGTTCACAAAAACGCGATTAGAGATCGGCTTTTTTGTTGCGTGAATACTGACGGTTATCTTTGTTACTCGCCATGCTTTCAATGATGCGGTGGTAGTTGTCGAAACGTAATCGACTGATCTTTCCGTTTTCTACCGCTTCGCGCAGGATGCAGCCTGGGTCATCAATGTGTTTACAGTCACGGAACTTACAACCGCCAAGGTAAGGCTTGAACTCGATAAAGGCTTCAGTGATTTCGTCGGCCTCTAGGTGCCATAGGCCGAATTCACGCACTCCTGGTGAATCAATCAGATCACCACCAGAAGGGAAGTGGTATAAACGAGCTGCCGTGGTTGTGTGCTGACCAAGACCTGAGTTCTCAGAGACTTCGCCTTCTTCAATGTCTAGCGTAGGCATTAATGCATTCACTAGGCTTGATTTACCCACACCCGATTGACCAACAAAGATGTTGATACGGTCTTTGAGTTCAGCTTCCAGCTCTTTGATGCCGTAGCCAGACTCTTTACTCACGAACATCACTTTATAGCCGATCTTCTCGTACTCTTTAAGTGTTTCACGGTATTCAGCAATCTGCTCATCAGTCAGTAGATCGACCTTGTTCAGTACAACAAGCGGCGCGATGTTTACCGTTTCTGAAGCAATTAGGTAACGGTCGATAATATTAAGTGATAGCTCTGGTAGCACAGCCGATACGATAACCATTTGGTCGACGTTCGCAGCTACTGGCTTTAGGCCATCGTAGTAATCAGGGCGAGTCAGCATTGAAGTTCTCGGCTCAACCGCTTCCACAACGCCAGAAATACCGGCCATTGATTCTAAGCCTGCGCGCCAAGTCACTCGGTCACCAGAAACTAAAGTCTCGATACTACGGCGTAAGTTACAACGATGAACTTCGTTAGTTTCAAGATCTTCGATATCAGCATGTTGGCCAAAGCGCGTAATCACGAGTCCGCTTTTGGTTCCGCCAAGCATGTTCTCATCCCATTGGATAGAATCTTCTTTCTTGAGTCGCTTGTTCTGGTTGCTACGTACACGACGTACTTGACCTTTGGTTAACTTCTTTTTTTTAGCCACAATTTTTCACTTAACACATCTAACTTGATGATTGGGGACTCAAACAGGATGTTGCTGGTACCACGTGATTTCGATGGTCCTAAAGCTAGTTTGAGTATAGTTATTTGGGTATAGTACCTCTTTTACACATAAACAAATAGGCGACGCCTTATGTCCTTTAGCGATCAGAACCTTATTTGGGTTGATCTAGAGATGACAGGACTTGATCCTGAAACTCATAAAATCATTGAAATTGCTACTATCGTTACTGATAGTGAGCTTAACATCCTGGCTGAAGGACCTGTTTTGGCTATTCACCAACCTCAGAGTGAATTGGACAAGATGGACGAGTGGTGTACAACGACTCACACTGGCAGCGGCCTCGTGAAGCGAATTCAAGAAAGCACGGTTTCAGAGCAAGATGCCATCCAACAAACCATTGAGTTTCTTGAAAAATGGGTACCAAAAGGTAAGTCACCAATTTGTGGCAACAGCATTGGTCAAGACCGTCGTTTCCTATACAAGCACATGCCAGAGTTAGAAGAGTACTTCCACTACCGCTATGTTGACGTAAGCACTCTGAAAGAGCTGACTCGTCGTTGGAAACCTGAAGTGTTAGATGGTTTTTCTAAGTCGGGAAGTCACCTTGCGTTAGACGATATTCGAGAGTCGATCGCCGAGCTGCAGTACTACCGAAAAACGATTATTAACATCTAGTCGAATAAAATGATCACGTTTATCTAACTTTTCAGGGACATAAGAGCCGTTTTTTTTGCAAATCTGTGTGCTTTTACAGCAGTTGAGTAAAAAGTTTCGTAATTTTGCATTAAGGACTTGCATCACAAAAAAATGCTCTTATAATTCGCAGCCCTGAACGGAGAAAGACGTTTTCAGATTGCGATACTAGCTCAGTTGGTAGAGCGCAACCTTGCCAAGGTTGAGGTCATCGGTTCGAACCCGATGTATCGCTCCAATTTGTAGGTTACGGCGAAAGCGGTAATCGAAAGGTGAAAGACCTTTTATAATGCGATACTAGCTCAGTTGGTAGAGCGCAACCTTGCCAAGGTTGAGGTCATCGGTTCGAACCCGATGTATCGCTCCAATTTCTTTTCGAAGAGAGAGGGAAGAATCATCAACTTAATTGATGCATCCGGACGCGGGATGGAGCAGTTTGGTAGCTCGTCGGGCTCATAACCCGAAGGTCGTCGGTTCAAATCCGGCTCCCGCAACCACATTACAGTTAAGCGCTATCTTTTGCCCAAGGCGGTAAGAGCTGCCCAAGGCAGTAAGAGCAGCGACTAACTAATGCGATACTAGCT